>JBHIDN010000138.1:0-4811 GCA_046760125.1 Anaerolineae bacterium | reverse complement strand
AACTAGAGGAGGCTATCGCCCAGTACCAGATGGCCACGGCCGTAGATCCCCAGAACGCCTTGGCTCACCTAAAACTGGGAGAGACCTACTTGGCCCTGGGACGATGCGAGGAGGCCATTCCCGAGTTCCAGCAGGCGCTGGTCATCAACCCTCATCTGGCCGCGGCTGAGGAGGGTCTAAGAGAGTGCGCTGGCCCGCCTCCGCCACAGGTAACCTTCGCCTCCTATGTCAGGGCTGACTTGGGGTTAAGCATCCTCTACCCCGACACCTGGGTCCTCGCTGAACAGGAAAATCAGACCATCTTCGCCGAGAGCGAAGAGGCTCTGGAGCACCTAGCGGGAAGCGTTTTCATCTTCGCCTCCCTGCCCCTGGAAACGGAGATAACCAACACCCAGGCTCTGGAAGAGAGGATAGCCACCTTGCCGCCGGGTACCCAAGTGGGCCAGATAGAGCCCACTTATATAGGCGGACAAGAATGGGCCTCTGTCCATGGCGAGATGAGCGGGGAGACGGTTCTCTTGCCCTCTCGGGTCTATATGGCGGCCACAGTCTGGCATTCTAGGCTCTATACTCTCCGGGCCCTGGCCCCCACCGACACCTGGAGAGATGAAGCCTGGCCCATCTTCCAAGCGATGCTGAAGACCATCAAGATCCAGGAGGTGGTGGCTGAGGCCTCCCCTACACCTACGCCTACACCCACCCCATCGTTGACACCTACAGCCACCCCCACCGCAACACCAACACCTACGGCCACCCCTACCCCCCAACCGACCCTCTCGGGCCGCATCGCCTTCACCGTTTACGAAGGGGGCAAATACGAAACTTACGTGGCCAACATCGATGGTTCGGGGCTTCAAAAGATCTGGAGTCGTATGCACCAGCCGGATTTCGACCCCTCGGGAGCCCGGTTGGTGGTCAACGGCGAGTTACCTAACTATCTGGACCTTCAAATCATCGAAATCAAGGACGATAACACGGATGGACAGCGACAGAAGGTGAGCGTCCACCCTGAAGATTCTTGGCCCTGTTGGTCCCCCGATGGCTCCCGTATCGTCTACGTCTTCTACAAAGAAGATGAACCCAAGTGGACCCGTGTTCGCATCCTCTCCGATCTGACTAAATTCACGGAGGGAGAGGGAATAAACGGCCCTGGCGGTAAGAAGTTGCGTGGCCGATACACAGTCTGGACCGGCGACCGGATCGCCTTCACCACCTGTGACTATTGGGGGGTGGGGAGTGCCTGCGGCCTCTACACCATCAGTGTAGAGGGAGGCGAGGCCACGCGCATCAGCGATGATTCCCAGGACCGGGCCACCGATGGCTTTGAGAATCAGGTGCTTTATATGTCCCCTGCTGATGGCGATTGGGAGATCTATAAGGTGGCTTCCACCGGAGGGTCGTCGGTTAAGTTGACCGACAACAGTGCCCAGGATGGCCTGGCCACCTGGTCGCCCGACGGGCAACATATCGCTTTTCTCACCAACCGCACCGGCTCCTGGGAGATCTGGGTCATGAACGCCGACGGCAGTGATAAGCGCAGACTCTTCGCCCTCCCGGGTGACCCAGGGCCCAAATGGCCTGAGGAGCGGGTCTCTTGGGGCCGTTAATGGCCAAGATGAGCCCCTATTCACCTCTGGTTGGGCTTCGGACAGATACCGATGAGTGAGAAGAGCAAGAATCACGGTGCCCTGATCACCGTGGTGGCCGGGGCGATCATCTTATCCAGCGCCATCATCTTAGCGGCCTTTGGACAGAGCCGTCCTAGAGAGAGCCTCGCTCTCCAACCGCCATCTCCCACGCCCACTCTGGCACCCACCTCTACAACCACGCCAACGGCTTCGCCGACGGCCACGGTGACCCCTACGCCCATCCCTGAAATGACTGAGGAAGATCGCTGGCTGAGCAGGCCCATCGGTCCCCAAGGAGAACAACATGTGGACCGCTTCTACCCCTACGGCTCCACGGGAGGGGGAAAGTACCGCATCCATCACGGGGTGGAGTTCCAAAATGAAGAGGGTACGCCCGTCCTCGCCGCGGCCAGCGGGAGAGTGATCGTGGCTGGCCGGGACGATGAGGTGGTCTACGGAGCCAAACCCAACTTCTACGGCCAACTGGTCATCGTAGAACTGGAGAGAAGATATAGGGGAGAGAAACTCTACAACCTCTATGCCCACCTTTCGCAAATCGACGTTGAAGTGGGTCAGATGGTTGAGGAGGGAGATATGGTGGGGCGAGTCGGTATGTCTGGCTCAGCCTTCGGCCCGCACCTACATCTCGAGGTACGCGGGGGAGAGAACACCTACGATAGAACTTTTAACCCAGAACTCTGGCTTCGCCCCCTCCCTGGATGCGGGACCATCGTCGGCCGCCTCATCGACGCTCAAAGCAAGCCGATCCCTGAAACCCTGATAACCGTCCACCATGCTGAATCCCCCGAGCAACGCTGGCAGGAGATATTTACCTATCCTCTAGAGGAGGTGAACCCCGACGAAGAATGGAGGGAGAATTTCGTCCTAGGGGACGTGCCGGAGGGCACCTACATCCTCATGACGAGGGTGGAGGGAAAACTCTATCAGAGGGAGGTAGTGGTAGTAGCCGGGGAGATCGTTCTGGCCATCATGGAGACCGAATAGAGAAAGACCCTGCGAACTGCCTAAGATCCTAGGCATATCGCTGAAAAAAGGAGTAGAGAATGGCAAGTAAGAGACCTAATCTGGATGATCTAGACCTGAGTTTGGGCAAGAGAACCAGGCTCCATCGGCTGTTATATAAATACGGCCCCGGCAACGGCACCCTGCTTCTCCTCCCCATCGATCACGGCCTAGAGCACGGCCCGCGAGATTTCCTCGTCAACCCACCCAGTCAAGATCCAGAATACCAACTTCGGTTGGCCAAGGAAGGAGGCTTCTCCGGCATCGTTTTCCACATCGGCCTAGCCCAGAAGTATATGAGAGGGTATGCCGGGGAAGTGCCCTTAATCCTCAAACTGAACGGCAAGACCAATATCCCCTCCGAGGCTTACGCCTTCTCCCCCCAGACCGCCTCGGTGGAGGATGCGGTCCGACTGGGAGCCGACGCCGTAGGGTACACCCTCTATGTGGGCTCGCCCTCCCAGGGTGAGGATTTCATCCAGTTGGGCCGTATTCGGGAAGAGTGTGATCGGTACGGTCTGCCCCTCATCATCTGGTCCTATCCCCGGGGGGAGGCTATAGAGGCCAAGGGAGGTCGCGATAGCATCTACGCCGTGGATTACGCCGCCCGAGTGGCTAACGAACTGGGAGCCGACTGCGTCAAGTTAAACTTCCCAGAATACGACCCCAGCCGGAAGGATCAATACCCCAAAGAGTACAGAGAACTGGCCCTCAGCCCAGCGGAGGCGATAAAGAAGGTGGTCCGGTCGGCGGGTAAGGCCATGGTCTTGCTCTCCGGAGGTAGCAAGATCAGCGATGAGGACCTTCTTGAGAAAGCCCGCCTTGCGCTGGAGGCTGGAGTTACGGGCTTCCTCTTCGGCCGCAACCTATGGCAAAGGCCATACGAAGAAGGTCTGCGTGTAACGGCGGCACTCAAGAAACTGATGCTAGAGTATCCGACGTAGGCCAGAGCCTCCTCACCTAGCACCGCTCAATGAATGGGGGGAAATAAGAGCCCTTTCCAAGTGTGGAAAGGGCTTCTAACTGGGGATGTGAAATACAGCCATAAAGGGTAATACCCCCGGCGCGATTCGAACGCGCGCACACGGCTCCGGAGGCCGCTGCTCTATCCACTGAGCTACGGGGGCGCAGATATAGTTTACCACAACCCCTGTCTCTAGCGCAAGAGCGACAAAGAAAAGCCTAGCCTAAGAAGGCTAGGCTTCGCCTCAAGAGCCTGAACATCTAGTTAAGCCGCTCTATACTATCCACGTGGGAAGGATCGTCGCCACCGAGTGGACACGATATGCGAATGTATCGGTAGGCGTAGCCGGACGGTGCTAGACCCCGGATGTCGATGGCGATCCCGGTCTGGTAGACTGGCGTGGTATTGCTAGGCCAAAGATCGGTAATGGGGATCGGCTCATTGTCTACCTCACCGTCAGCATCGTTACCGTAGGCAGCGATATTGGTGTTATCGGTATTTGTGGAATCGTCATCGCCCCAGTGGAAGACGGTGTACCAAGTAGACCGATCGGCCGATAACTCGACCTGGACCCAATCCATATACACGGTGCCCAAGAGATCTAAGTCGCGCTCGTAGTAGACCAGATCGTACCCGCTATATCGATCACCATCGATTATCCCGTTGCCTTCCCCCATATCTAGCACGATGGAATCTCCCGGATAGATGTCTTGCCAGACGTTATCGGCCGGACCCT
The DNA here is from genome assembly GCA_046760125.1 of Anaerolineae bacterium. GTDB lineage: Bacteria > Chloroflexota > Anaerolineae > UBA7937 > UBA7937 > UBA7937. The sequence continues at coordinate 460 of JBHIDN010000138.1, read as the reverse complement.
CAGCATGGGCACAGTCACCCTCCAGGCAGGATGGGTAAGGGTCAGTGATGGCTATCGGAGTAGCGCCCGCCTCGTTACTAGGATCAGATTCATTACCACCCAAGTCAAACGCTGTAACCAAGTAGTAATAAGTCACCCCATTGTCCACATCTGCACTCAAGTAGCGGGTCGTCGCTGGGCCCACCGTAGCGGTAAGCGTGAAGTCGCCCCCGGAAGTCGTGGAGCGATAGATCATGTAGCCGGCTAGATCGGGCTCGGTGTTAGCATCCCATCCCAGGCTGACCTGTTCATCTCCTCCAGCGGCCCGCAGGTTTTGAGGCGGCGCTGGAGGATCATCTGGCGTCGCAGTAGGGCTGGGAGTATCGGTTGGCGTGGGTGTGTTGGTCGGGGTGAGTGTAGTAGTTGGGGTGCTGGTGGGCGTGGAAGTTGGCGTCTCGGTCGGTGTGGCTGTGGGAGTTGG
>JBHIDN010000137.1:0-4838 GCA_046760125.1 Anaerolineae bacterium | reverse complement strand
TCCCCCAACAGGAGTTCATTTCCGATGGCGATGACCTCTACCTCAACCATGGATGTAGCCTCCTCCTGCTTATGATTTCTCTCACTTCAGTGGGGCTTAGCATCCCCTCTTCAGTCACTATGCCGGTGAGATACTCCAAAGGTGTGAGGTCGAAATATCGATTGATGACTTCAACCCTCTGGGGATGATCGGGCCAGACCTCTTGGGGATCCTTGGGACCTTCTTCAGGCAGCGCGTAGCCCGCAGGCACGAACTTATCCGTCCCGCAGAGGACATAGAAGGGCACCTTATGTCCTCTAGCGGCGGTAGCCAAGGGGTAGGTGCCGATTTTGTTGACCAGCCCTTCGGTTGATAGGCTGTCTGCCCCCACCAAGACAACCTCTATATCCCTTCCTTCGGATGCTTCCTCAGGATGCCGAATGCACATCATGCTGGGGGCGAGGGCATCGACCACCAGTCGGGTCTCCACCTCCGCTTGGGCGAGCCTCTCAGCCAGCACTCGGCCTTCATATTGAGGCCGGGACTCGGTGCAAAGAACGGCAAACGTTCGACCCTCCTGTTTTGCGTGCAGGAATGCGGCTAGCACGGTGGAACTAAGAGAATGGGTCAAAACGAAAGCGCCATCGGGGATGAGAGGAAAGACTACCTGGGCTATCCGCTCCACACTCCTCGCCAGATGGTTGGCATACCCCTGGGCTGTGGTTACGAGGGCCCTTTTGGCCTCCTCCAACTCCATCTCCTCTCGCACGCCAAAGAGGCTCCTATTCACCAAGTTCACCAGAGGGGCCATGGAGGGCTGGGCCTTAATGAGAGCCTGGCCTGCTTTTATGAGTTCCTTTTGGAACTCCTCCCCGCTGGCCGCTCTGCTCCCCTCGGCTAGAGCGATGAGAACCCGCGCCCCCTTTTGGGCCAACTCTCGGGCCCCCGAGAGACGATCGTCTCGGATGGCCCTTATCTGGTCATCGATCTCCTTGAGCGGGAACATCTTAGAGACCACCCCAAATCTATCAACACTCCACAACGCAATCTATATATCAGAGAAGGCAAGAAAAAGCAACGAAAGGACTGAGCCTTGACAGGGGAGAACAATTATGATGAAATATGAACATCACCGCAGGGAAAAGACCTACTTGCCCTTTTAGAGGAGGTAGACTATGGCTATCTATTGCTCTAGAGACGTCTTTGAGGCTTTGGAGGGGCTCACATTCCCATCCGACAAGCAAAGGATCATCAGTCACGCTTCTGCCCAGGATGCACCAGAGGCGGTAATCATCGCCCTCAACCGACTGCAAGATGGCGTCCAGTACCAGAATATGGATGAGGTGTGTGAGAACACAAGCATCGTATGTAGTCTGGAGGTCTATAGCGTCCTCCAGGGCCTTGAATACCCCGCCGACAAGAACGCCATCCTCGCCTACGCCGAATCCAGAGGCGCTACCGAGATGGCGATGGAGGATTTGAAGCGGCTGCCCCGGGGACACAGATATAGGAGCATCGGCGATATCTGCAGCAATATCCCTTCGAGTTGAGCCTAGAACCTGACCCCCATCGATGAGACGTCTCTATTGTGCTCTTCTGGTTCCTAAGAAGAGGGCTCCTCGAAGCGGTATCTTGCCAGGCGGTCATGCGACCGGCCTTATCTTATATGAGAGATGGGGCAAGGCGTCCCTCTCTAACAAGTGAGGTGGAGAGCAGCGACGACTCTGCGACTCTGGGAGAGCCGATTATAGGTCTGCCAAGCCTCTTGCGTCCTCTCCGCGATCACCTCTACCCCTTGAGATCGGAGGTAGTCGCTGGTCTCTGGAGGCACTTTCATGTGCCCGAAGTAGCCGGTCCCCACCACCAATATCTCTGGCTTCTCCCTCACCACCTCTTCCAGGTCAACGGGCTGGAGGCGGTGGCCTTCTTTCCGCCACCAGCGAGCCTCAACGCGGTCGGGATAGATGATCACGTCCGAGGTGTACGCCTGGCCTTTGATGATGATGCGGCCGAAGGTGTAGGATTCAATAGCCATACCCCAACCTCGCAACCATCTAACCTTAATCTAGCAGACGGCCCAGAGCCTGTCAAACTCCACATCTAGTCCGTGCGCTGCTTGTCGAAAAAAAGGGCGTCCATGTTCGAGCGCCCTTTCCTTCCCGCCCAAGCGGTCTTGGGGAGACCCTTTAGAAGCCAGGCCGGCCTCCATATCTACGTCTCGGCCAACTTTAAGCGCTTGAAATAATCCAAGGCCGCTGCCCGAATGCCCACATCTTTACCTTCCCTTTCGCTCATGTACCACTTATGTTCCAATATCTCCCCCCAAGCCTTTAGGGCCTCCTCTTCGCCTAGTTCATATCCGACGAGCCTGGCGATCAACCTCACGTAGAACCTCTCCCTCTCCTCCTCCGGGACCCGGTGAAGTAACAGGGCATGGAGAGCCTCCCCTGGAGAGCGTCGGCTGACGCTGATGATGTCCACGGCGCTGAAGCCAGCCTCTAGCAACTCCTTGAGAGGGGGAAGGATGGCTCCCAGCACCTTCTCAGGGAGGCCCGGCCACCCTTCCCTCTTATCGGGGAAACGTCGAGGGACCTGGGGTTTAGTTAGGTACCAATGTTTCTCGAACTGGGGACCATGTTTCTCGTACCAATCCTTGGCCGCGGCCTCTATCCCTACATCCTTTCCTGCTTCCTCGCTGAGAAGCCACTTGTGTCGCAGGATCTCCGTCCACATAGCATCTGCCATCCGCCGCTCAAACCGCTTCCCTAAGATTTGAAAGAGCACGTGGCTGTGGAAGTTCGGATCACACTCGGGCTGCACCATATAGGCGAAGCGGTAGACATCCTCGAAGCCTATCCCACTGCGAAAGGGAATATCCACAATCCCGTACCCCAACCGGTTGAGGAGTTCCTCGTCTCTATAAACATCCGGAGCCTGATACTCTGGCGACATCGCTCCTCCTAATTCACTGATTATATGTTCTTAGCCCCAGGTCACCGGGGCTAAGACAGCGCAGGACGGGTTTATCTGTTTAACCTCTATCCGTTATGCCTATGTCACCTCTCCAACTGGTGCCAAGGGTACCTAGCCCCTGGGATGAAGGCTGAGGAGCCGTCGCGCCAAGGCCAAAGTTTACGTCGGTTCACCCTCTTTCGGCCCGGCCCAGGGGGCCAGTTCTTTCTCCTCTCGCCCCTCCTCCTCTCCCCTTTCCTCCGCTCCCCCTTCCGCCGTTCTCTCCTCCTTCGCTCTGTCCCGTCCCAGACCATCTCAAAGTCTCCCTTTCCGCCTCATCGACTCCCTATCCCCTTTCCAACGCATCCCAATTTTTATATTACAGCCTATTTTTACCCTTTTGCATCTCTTCATCGATGATCTATCACTTGCCCCATCTTCTCCTACATAACCGGAGACTCTCTCAGGATGAGCCCACCCCTTCTAGAACCCTTCTCGGAGGCCCTGGAGAGAGATAATCTCACAAGTGTAGCCAGTAGAATTCAGCGGCTCATAAAATAGACGAGTAATGTCAACGCCGCCAGAACGAGGAGAACCACCAGGAGGATATAGGTGAGCGGGAGACTCCGGCTTGGCTCCTCCTCCACCTCCGGCTCCACCTCCTCCCGATGGAAAGCCACCTCAGGGCGAGAGAGGAGCCGACCGCAGCCCTGACAAAACCGGTTGGTTCTCGGGTTCTCCGTGCCACACCCCTCGCAGACAATCATTCTCGAGGACGGAAGGTTAGCCCCGCAAACAGTGCACTGTTCCGCCCCGGGAGGGTTCATTTCACCGCATCGGGGACAGATCATACTTCACCTCCATCTAGAGGAGACTTTGGAACAGGGGAAAGAGTAGCCAAGCGAGAAAGACGGCTAGGGCCAGCAGCGCGGTCATCACAGCCCCGATAATGAACCAACCCACGTTGTCCATCTCGCCCATGGTTTCACCTGGCAAGCAGAATCTGCGCCGTTACCACCGCCATCGCCTAAAGACGTATACTCGCCTCTCTCGCACCCTCGGTCTGGGCAGGGCCAGGAAGAGACCCAAGACGATGAGGGCTATCTCCAAGAGGACGAGAGCCCCGATGGGGAGGGCGTTCTTGACGAACCAGCCGGAGTAGGCAGGGATCTGCAACTCTCGCAAAGTGCCCCGCAGGTTATCTATCCCCTGCTGATAGGCATCGCTCTTGGGGTCAAGGGCGGCCACCAGTCTCGCTTGGTTGGCTGCCTCCTGGACGGCCTTATAGATGAGCCCCAGGTCGTTGCCGGGGTGGGTGAAAACGAAGGCCGCGTAGCCGCTGGTCAGGCCGTACCTCTCCATTCCCGCTTGAAGGTTCTCGGTATATTCAGCGATATCCTCGGCCAGCGTGGCCACCTGGGCCCGCTCCTGCCAGCCGTAGATGTCCCGCTGGAAGAGGTAGCCTTGGTAGATAGCGCCCAGGATAAGAGCGAGGCCCAAGGCCAGAGCCAGGATCTGAAAAGCGCAACCGAGAGTTCTCAAAGGGGTCCTCCTCTGGCAAACGCTCCACCACGATTGGCTTTAGGTAGCCCTCCGGATCGTGTACAACGGTGGGAAAATCGATGCAAAGTCCATGTGACAACACCCAACCATATGCTGACGGTCGCTCCCCTACCCCACCTCCAGAAGTTCCGCCAACTTCTTCCGGTCGAAGCCCACTACTACCTCCCCGTCTATGACCGTGACCGGAGTGGTAGCCACCCCCAGATGGATCAGTTCGTGGAGCGCGGCCTCGTCCGCTGAGACATCCTTATCCTCATAGGCTATCTCGTTCTGTGAAAGAAACTCTTTCACGCTCTGGCAAAACATTCAACCCGGCTGGCTATAGACTATTACCTTTTTCTGAC
>JBHIDN010000136.1:0-4941 GCA_046760125.1 Anaerolineae bacterium | reverse complement strand
GCCTCCGGCTTTCTCGAGACGGCGAATTGACACCCGCTGAGAAGAAAGAGTTGGAGCGCCTAAGGGCTGATGGAGAGGCGGCACGCCAGCATCTCATCAAGGCTAACTTCCGCCTAGTGGTGAGCATCGCCAAGAAGTATGTAGGTCGGGGGGTATCCTTCCTAGACCTCATTCAAGAGGGGAACATCGGTCTCATCCGGGCCGTAGAGAAGTTCGACTACCATCGCGGCTATAAGTTCAGCACCTATGCCACTTGGTGGATCCGCCAGGCGATAACCCGTGCCATCGCCGATCAGGGGCGGACCATCAGGGTACCGGTTCATATGTGCGAACGGATCAATAAACTGGCCCGGGTCTCCCGCAGCCTAATCCAAGAACTGGGTCGAGAGCCGACCTCAGAGGAGATCGCCGTCGAACTGGGCACCACCCCTAAGAAGGTAGAGAAGATCATCGAGATCGCCCAGCGGCCTCTCTCTTTGGAGATGCCCGTTGGCGAAGAGAAGGATAGCCATTTAGGGGATTTCATCGAGGATCAGAAGACCCAAGCCCCCACCGATGCTGCTTCACAGCGGTTGCTGAGAGAACAGATGGAGGATATCCTCACCTCCTTAACCCCACGCGAAGGGCGCGTGCTCCAGATGCGCTTTGGGCTGAAAGATGGCCATAGCCATACTTTGGAGGAGGTGGGGAGGCAGTTCGGGGTTACGCGAGAGCGGATCCGACAGATTGAAGCCAAGGCCCTCCGGAAACTCCGTCACCCCTCCCGGAGCCGCAAACTGAGAGACTATCTAGACTAGACGAGTTTCCTCAACGTTAGCCGCTGCCCTTCCTTGGGCAGCGGCAAGTTTTTCCCACGTGGAGATGCAATTCCCAGAGCAGATAACCATCGGCCTTCTCTTCTCCCTCTTCGCCTACGGGGCCATACTGGGGGCCTCGCAGATAGTGGCTGCACGCCACCGGTTAGTAGGCCTCTCCCTTCTAGGGGTGAGGAACCCTCTTCGCGGCTATCTTCTAGGATCAACCCTTCTCCTCCTCGCCTACGGTTGGTTCTTCGGCACCAAGGGCTATGAGATCTTCTCTCCAGGACCAGCCAGCAGTGAGTTCGCTTTCTTTCTAGGTCTCGCCTTCTCGGCCGCTCTATCCACCGCCCTTCTCATCCCCAACCTCACACGCAGGCCCCCGGTCTTAAAGGTAAGCCACCCTCAAGTATCCCTTGAACAGGGAATCCTTATCCTTACAGGATCCCGAGGGACAGGATCCCATGGGAGGGGAACTTTGTACCTGCCAAAGGGTTCCACCTTGGCCGGTGTGGCAGGCCAGGGCCACGCCTTGCCTGCCCCTCGGGCGGCTATATGTGCCTTGCCTGGACTGGGAGAAGGAACCCGTTCCTTGGAGCCTTTGGCCACTCACTTGGCCGAAAGGGGCTTCGTAGTCTTGGTGCTGGAACTCTCTACCCTCGAATATCCCGATCTTTTGGCTCTTATCCCCTCGGGGGTCGCCTACCTCGCCGCTCACCCCGAGGTAGATCCCCAAAGAATAGGCGTGCTGGGGGTGGACTTGGGAGCCGATCTGGCTATCCGCTCGGCCAGCGGAGACGAGCAGGTAAGAGCGGTGGCGGCTCTTTCCCCCATATTAGAGACCACCAAGCCGGGCCTGCATATCCTAGCCGAGATGCCCTACCTTCAAGGGATGAGATGGGCACGGGCTACAAAGGAGTTGGTTAGCCAGATTGCCGCATTGGAGCACCTTCCCCAGGGTCGTCCCTACCTCCTTCTCTGCGGCGGGGGGGATAGACTAGCCCCTCAGGACCGCCTGCCCCCCGGCCTGGCAAGTACCCCTGGCCTGTTACGTGCCAGGACAGGCGGGGCAGGCTGGCACGCGGCAGGCCAGGGAAGGACAGCATCCGAAGGGGAGGAGATGGTTACAATAGAAGGAGAGAAACGTTTCTCCCTCCCTCGCTCTCCAGCCGCCATCTCCCTGACGGCAGATTGGTTCCGAGAGCGGTTAGGAGGATAGGCTTTTCCCATCCCACGGGGATACTTTACGTATGGACCAGGCGCTCTTCCAACTCATAAATGGTGTTGCCGGCCGCCTTCCCCTCCTTGATGGCGCTATGCGCCTCCTGGTGAACGACTACTTTGTACCCACCACCCTTTTCCTTCTCCTCATCTATCTCTGGTTCGAGGGAAGGACGATGGCCGATAGAGAGCTGAACCAACGAGCCGTTATCCGGGTGATAGCCGCCCTCCTGGTGGCCAACGCCATAGTTAAGGCCTGTAATTTAGTCTATTTTCGCCCTCGGCCCTTCTCCACTCAAGAAGTCCATCTCCTCCTCTATCGTCCTTCGGACTCCTCATTGCCCAGCAACCCTGCTGCTGTAGGCTTCACCTTCGCTGCGGTGATCTGGCAGCGGAACCGCAACCTGGGAGTCGTCATGGGGCTCCTGGCTTCCCTCTTCGCCATCGCACGCGTCTATTGCGGTGTCCACTATCCTCTGGACGTGGTGAGCGGGGCGCTCGTAGGGGTCTTCGCCGCTCACCTCACCGCGAGAGGGGAGCGAGTTCTTAGTCCCCTCTCCACCCTCATCATCGAATCGGCAAGAAGGCTCAAACTGGCCTGAGACAAACGGATGATACGGGAGAGATAAGCCCTCCAGCACGATTGATGCTCCAGGAAAATCCTGGAGACCCTGGGGGAAGAGACATCGCTCCCCGAGAAATGACGCCTGGAAGATCCTTCTTCGCTGCGAAGCCTTGACAGCCTCTTTCATAGGCGACCGAATGTTACGCCACCGTAGGAGGCTACCCCTTGACAAAACGGCTTCAGCGCGATATGATAACTATATGACGCAATGCGTCATGAAACGAGAGGAGGTAAAAATGGCTAAGAAGAAAGAGACCCCTATGGAAGGAACCCGGTTTTTCGAAACCCTCCGCAAGGTGCTTCTAGCCAGCGTGGGAGCCATGGCTTTGGCCACCGATGAGGCTGAGGAACTCATCAGCCGGCTAGTAGAAAGAGGCCAAATAGCCCAAGAAGAGGGGCGGAAACTGGTTCAAGACGTGATGGCTAAGAGCCGGGAGAGGATGGAAACGAGAAGGGAGAAGATGGAAGCCTCCCTCGACGCTCGCATCGAAAAGGCGCTCGAAAGGCTCAACGTGCCCACCAAGGCGGAGATAGAGAGCCTGAGTAAAAGCATCGACGAGTTGAGCAAGAAGATCGACAAACTGGCGAAGAAGGGCTAAAAAAAGAGGCTTCCCCTTGCGCCTCATCAAGCGATACTCAAATCGCAAACTGTACGATACCCAAGAGAAGCGGTACGTCTCCTTAGGGCATGTGGCCACCCTGATAAGGGCGGGGAAGGAGGTGCAGATCCTCGACTATCAAAGCGGCGAGGATCTCACCGCCGCTACCCTGGCTCGGATCCTGCAGCGCAGAAGCCTACCCCCACCCCTCCTGCGCTCCCTGATTCGCATCGGTGGCGACACCCTAAGAGCCTTCTTCGACGAGGCGAGGCTCGAACCCCTCGTTAGCCGAGGAGAGAGAGCCTTGGAAGAGGCCCAACGACTGAGCGAGGAGTTGGCTGCTTATGCCCTGCTTCGCCGTCAGAACCTGGAAGCGGCGACGATGGTCAATGTAGAAAGGGCCCTAGAGCGGTGGCAGATACCTACACGAGACGACCTTCAACGGCTAGAAGCGCGATTAAAGGAACTCTCCCGGAAACTCGATTCCCTCCTCGCTAGCCCCCAAGAAGAAGATTGATCTCCAAAAGGCCCCCTTTGCCTTCTCCTTGACAGATTTCCTCTTCCCTGCTATAATTTCATTAAAATAGACTGACTGGTCAGTTTAGGATTGAGTCCATGGACAAGGCTAAGGTAGCGGAGGAACGGCGGAGCCAGATATTGGAAGCAGCCTTGCGGTGTTTCGCTCACCAGGGGTACCATCAGACTACCATGGATGACATTGTCGAGGAGAGCGGCCTCAGCAAGGGAACGCTATACTGGTACTACGAAAGCAAGAAGGAGATATTCCTCTCTGTCATGGAGAAGTGGCTTGGGGAGTGGGGCAAGTCTCTGCAAGGGAGTTTCTCTCCCCAAGACCCCCCAGCTGAGAAGTTGCGCAAACTAAACCAGGCTATGATCCGCTCCGGCTTAGAGATGCGGGATCTCTTCCCTGTGGTCATGGAGTTTTGGGCTCACGCCGCCCAGGATGAGACGATCAAGAAGATGCTAGGGGCCATGTTCGAGGAATACGGTTCCCTCATCAGCGGCATCATTCAAGAGGGCATCTCCAGGGGAGAGTTTAGAGAGGCTAACGTCCATCATCTGGCTTCCATCCTCGTGGCCGCCTACGACGGCCTCCTCTTCCAATGGATGCTGAATCCCGAGACTTTCCCCTGGCCGGAGACAGCGACTACCCTGATGGAGACCTTCCTGAGGAGCATGACTAAGAAGTAGCCCTGGGCAAATTAATGAGGTTTACGGGAGTGGAAAAGTTAGAGAAGGTCTATACCGCCTCCGGGCAAATCCAGGCCCACGTGATAAAGGGTCGCTTGGAGAGCGAGGGGATCCCGGTCCTCCTGCGGTACGATAGCGGGAGCACCGTCTTCGCCCTCACTGTCGATGGCTTGGGGGAGGTCCAGGTCCTCGTGCCCCGAGAAGAGGCGGCGCGCGCTCGCAAGATCCTATCTCAGTCCGAGGACAACTAAAAAGGGGCCGCGACTTGCGACCCCTTCCTCACTTATCTACCCCCTGTTATTGCGCTATCTCGTAACTCATCTGTACCTGTATCACTATCTCCAGTTGCCCCGGAGAGATAGGTGGCGCGCCGCCCCCCATGCCCTCCGCCATAGCGGCCCTCTCCACATAGACCGGCCCCCCAGTTATATGTTCGCTCAGGGAAAGGAGGTCGCCCAGCCGCACATCAGCGGCCTCAGCCAACTGC
>JBHIDN010000135.1:0-4945 GCA_046760125.1 Anaerolineae bacterium | reverse complement strand
TGGGCCCAGGTTTTGCCGCTCGCGTCCTCCAGACGCAAGGAGACTTTATACTCTTCCATCTCGGTTAAAGCCTGCCAAAAGAGGGTTACCTCTATCTCCTCGCCGGAAAGGTAAGGGCCCTCGCCCAGGCTATAGCCCAAAAGCCGCATCCCTCCTTCGAAGTCGGCTTGCCGAGGGTGCTGGATGGGGAGAGCCTCGATCGGTGGCTGGCGAGGGGGTAGAACGACTTTCACCTCTCCCAATATCGCTTCCACCCCCAGAGGTTCTCCTAGTGATGTCACCTCCAGGGGAGCGCTTTCGGGGTCGCTGTAAAGCGAGAGGCGAAGTTGGTAAACCCCAGGTGGGGTTCCGGCGGGCACCAAGAGGCCTTGGCTATCCCTCAAGGTGGCCCCTAGGGGTAGTTCGGAGAAAGGGCGAAGCCCAGCGAGGGGCTCGCTATCGTGACTGGCCCATACATAGCCGGTTTTGTCCGTCAGACGCAAGGCTACTCGATACCTCTCTTGGAAATCGGCTATCCTTTGCCAAAGGAGATCTACCCTTATCACCCCCCAGGCGGCTTCCACCGGTTGGGCACTTACCCCATAGGTTTGGAGAAGCATCAGGCCTCCGAATTCCAGTGGCCGATCGCTGACGGTGAGGGGGACTTGGCTGGCGTAGGCGGTAAGTTTCGTGCTCTGGCTATACCACTCGGCGAGGAAAGGGTAATATTCTCGACTCAGGTACTCCTCTACCTCGCTCTCTAAGATCCTCCCCAATACCTGGTGGGTAGGGAACCAGAGGCGAGGGTGTTGGGAAAGCAGCCCCTCTAGCCCCTGGCTCATGAGGTCGGGACGCTCCACCCACCGCTCCTGTGTCACGTCGCTCTCTTCCTTGGGGGTGAGGTGAAGGGAGGGCCAAGAGGCTCGGTAGTAACTGCGAAAGTAGCCCACCTGCCAAGGGTGGACGGCCAAGATCACATCCTCCGGTTGGGCTAGCGCCTCCAGCCGGGCGATAAGGGGGCGGTAGTCGTCTTCTGCATGTCGGGCGATGGCATAGAAATGGAAAAGAGAGAGGCCACAAAGGGCGATCAAGACCAGCCCCGCTAAGTATAGAAGGGTTCCCTTTCCTTTTAGAGAAGAGAGACCTAAGGCCACTAGGATATAGAAGGCCGGCGTGGCCAAGAGGAGGAGTCGCTCTATCCCTACGGCTCTAAAGGGGAAACGGAGGTTGATGAGGAACCCCGAGAGCAGAGGAACGAAGAGGTAGAGGAGGAGGAAAAGAACGCCTTGACCTACTCTTTCGCCCTGCTCCAGGGAAGCCTTCGAAGCACTCCAAAGAAGGCTTCCCACCCCTAGAGCAGCGAAAAATAAGGGTATGATGCCCAACCAAGCCAGATGCTGAGGCAGGTGCCCTAGGCCAAAGACGGCTAGATGGCTTCCCATATAGGTGGCGAAGCCCAGGGGAAGGTCGGCCTCCTTCACCAACTTGGTGGCCACGTAATCGATCAATTTGCTCCCTGCGAAGAGGATCCAAGGGACATAAAGGAGGAGCCAGACCGCTTGCGCGGTCAGCCATTTGAGGATCAGGGAAAGGTTGTGACGAGCCAAAATGAGGAAAAAGAGCGTTTGGGCCAGGGGTATAAAGGCCGCATAATATTGAGTATATACTGCCGCGGCTGTGGTCAAGATGTAGCCGGCCCAGAGACCGATGGAGAGTTGGCCTTCTTCCAGCCTTTTCCATATCTGCAGGGCGAAAAAGGTAGATAGGAGCCCCAGGAGGGTGACCAGGGCGTACATGCGGGCCTCTTGGGAGTAGTAGATCGGAAAGGGAGCCACAGCCCAAACCAAAGCGGCGAGGAGACCTATCGAAGGGTTGAAGAGGCGGCGGGCCACGAGGAAGATCAGAGGGGCGGAAAGAACGCCCACCAAGAGGGAGAAGAAGCGGATGGCGAAAGGGCTAGGCCCCAAGAAAAGTATCCAAAGGTGGAGAAGTAGGTAGTAGAAGGGAGGGTGGATATCGATGGCCGTGCGAGCCACCATGGAGGGGATATCGCTGGTGGCGAAATAGACCGTCCACCCCTCATCCCACCAGAGAGGTTGAAAGTCCAGCCTGGCGAGGCGAAGGGCGAAGGCCAAAAAGGCGATCAAGGTGAGCCAGGAGGCTAGAGGTACTCTTTGAAAGGTTAAGAACTTTCTCATAGACGTATCGGGCTTATTATAGCATACGGAGTGTAAGGGAGAAAACTTGAGTTTTCTCCCCTTTTAGTGTATGATAGTAAGAGCATGGACATACTTCTCCTTCAGGATGTGGAGGGTTTAGGGAAGGCTGGTGAGGTTCACGCCGTGGCTGGAGGGTATGCCCGCCATTTCCTCATCCCTCGAGGCCTGGCCGTGGTGGCTACGGAGGGCGCTCTCAAGGAAGCCGAGGGTTGGCGTCAGGCCGAGGCGAGGCGCGAAGAGCGACAGAAGGCCAAGTTTGAAGACCTGGCGGCGCGAATGGAGAAGATAACCCTTAACTTCAAAGCCAAGGTGGGCGAGAAGGAGAAACTCTACGGCTCGATCACCAGCGGGGATATCGCGGAAGCCCTGGAAAGGGAGTTGGGAGAGGGCGTCGATAAGCGAAAGATCGACCTTCCAGAGCCCATCCGGGAATTGGGAACCTATCAAGTGGCCGTACGGCTCATGGGAGATCTCTCGCCTGAGGTCACTGTAGTGGTGGAGGAAGCATCGGAGGGAGGGTAGCGTGGAAGAGGAGAGAGAGCGGTATTTTCTCATCAAGCATCTCATCAGCAATATCAGATGTGCGGTCTGCAGCCAGCGGTATGAGCCCAAGGATGTGCAGATCCTCGGCCGCCAGGACGACCTCTGGATCATGGGGGTGACCTGCGCCCATTGCCATACGCAGGGGATGATCTTCGCCGTGGTGCGCGAGGGCCAGCCTCCAGAGGTGATCACGGAGATGACGCCCGAGGAGTTGGCCAGAATCCCGGAACTCTCCCCCATCGATGCCGACGACGTTTTGGATATGCACCGGCTCTTGAGAGATTTCAAGGGCGATTTCTACGATCTTCTGGGGGAGAAAGGGGCTTAAGGACAGGGGGTTAAGAGAAGCCACCGCCAACAGGCGGTGGCTTTTTAATATGCCCGCGAGAGGAGATGGCGGTTCCCGATATGGACGTTAGTCAGACCAGCCTGACGAGCCGCACGCTCTGCCTCCTCCGCATGGCGCACCGAGGTGCGCGGCAGATCATGGATATAGAAGTGGGGGTGGAACCCCAAGAGAGAGTAAGGGATGTTCGGATCTAGAGAAGCGATGAACCGGGCGATACCACTTACCTCTTGGGCATCGACATATCCTGGAAGAAGAAGGGTGCTAGCCACGACCAACGGCGGTTCAGGGCGCTGGGGGATATATCTGGCCGCCAGGGCGAAGTTCTCTAACGTCTGTCTGTTCGTCACCCCCGTGAGGGCCAGATGTAGGTTCTCGTCATAGGCCTTAAGGTCGAATTTCACACATCCCCCCGTCTCCAAAGACAACCTCACCGCTTGCTCTAAGGTTTTCGGTTCCAGGGAGCCGTTGGTCTCCCAGCAAACCCTCACCCCCCGTCGGGCCAGGATGCGGGAGGTAGCCAGAGCGTGAGGGATCTGCGGCGTAGGGTCGCCCCCGAAGTAGCAGATACAGTAGGTCCGTGAATCGGCCTTCTCCGCCAACTCTTGGGCGCTCAGGCCATTGTCCTGGGGCGACATCTGGCGGTAATGCCAGTTCTGGCAGAAGAGGCAGTTGAAAGAACAGGCCCCATAAAAGACGGCTAGGTTATGGTAGCCGTACATCTTGCTCCCTTCGCAGACCCAGGCGGCCACACAGTTGGTGGGCAGGGGGTCATAATACCAGTGGAGGATCCCCTTCTTGGCGGTTCCCGCCAGGTGAACCAATTTCCCACCCTCGTTAGTGCGCAGGCCACAGAACCCCCTTCCGCCTTCGGGGATGAGACATTCGTTGACACAAAGGGGACATCGCACCCCCTCCTTATCCCTGGGTGGCTCCGGGGGGAGGCCGAACTCTCGGCGCGTGGCATGCTGCACCTCCCTTAGGGAAGGAAGGACCTTATCGGGGAAATCGCGGATACAATCCACACAGGCCCCCAGTGTGGAAGCGATGAGGGGGGAAGATCTCCCGCAATTCGAGCAACACCCAGACATGATCTATTCAGTCTCTATCTCCAGCGTGGGCGGGACGACCTCTATCCAGGAGTTGCCCTCGGCCAGGGGGATGGGGTTTCCAGCCTCATCGAAGAAAGAGAGCATATTCCCCGTGCCCGCCCAGACCCAATGAGCCGGGACGAGATAGCCATCCCTGAAAATAGCCGCCTTCCCTTCGCCGTTGAGGATGATACGTAGCGAATGCACATAGTTGTACTCATCCTCGATGATATCGGTCTCCTCGTGCTCAGCCCAGACGACGATGACATTTGCGGCGCTTATCTGTCCCCCGCTGGAGGCTTCGAGGGAAGGGGCCTCGTTGAGGAAGCGAAGGTTCCTTTGAGTGGCAGCATCCCAGCGCCAGCCCACGCGGTTGTCGATGAAGTAGGGGATCACAATCTCGTCTCTCTCCTCCTTTGGTGTGGTGGGGTCCAGGGGGCCGAATGGCAGGGGCGGGACCCGCATAGGGTGCTGCCACCTCTCCCTCTCTTCGGCGATCTGCCAAAGGGTGAAGGTGCTGGTGAAGGTGTTGTAAGGCCATCCCTCCTTTGGGCCTTTGTTGAACCCAGGGTCGCCGCGGGTCTCATCTAACCTGGGGAAGTTGGTCTCGTTATTGAGCACCCAGAGCACCCCCGGGCTGGCTCCGGCATGGGCCACGATGCCATCGAAGAGGTAAGCGAGGGGGATATCGATGAGGCGAGCGCTCCTCACGGGCCCGATCTTCTCGAAATCTTGACAGAGATAGACGGCATCGAAGCGGGTTATCC
>JBHIDN010000134.1:0-5014 GCA_046760125.1 Anaerolineae bacterium | reverse complement strand
ACTACTGGGGAGAGTGGAAGAATCTTTGCGCTCTCAAAGTGCCTTTGCGTTGACAGGGGTAATCGATGATGGTATCATTGTAACACGCGTTAGCAATTCATCTCAGCGTGTCATGCCTAGGCAACCCTGCTTCGCTCAGGGAGCGAGTGGAGGCTACACGTTCCCCTGGATTTTTGAAGGAGGGTGGGTTCTTACCATGCGCTGAAGGGAGCAACGCCGAAGGTAACCTGCGCTATCCCGATCGGGTGGGTAGCAGGCTCAGGGGTGGGTTGCCAGATAAGCGGGAAGGAGCAAGATGTTACATAGGGTGAACGTAGAGCCGAAAGCGCTAGATGAGTACCGGACGATCGTGGGGGATGAGGAGATCACGGCCATTCGGGCGTTGGCTGAGCCGTTGAGAGGAGCGCGGGTGTTGCATGTGAACGCCACCACTTTTGGCGGCGGCGTGGCGGAGATCCTGTCCACGCTGGTACCTCTCATGAAGGACATTGGTATCGAGGCCGAATGGCAGGTTCTCCACGGGGCTGACGAGTTTTTCAAGGTCACCAAGGCGTTCCACAACGCCCTTCAAGGAGCCACTGTCCCTATCACGGAGGAGATGAAGGAAGTTTACAACCGGCATAACCGTCTGAATGCCGAGGCCCTGGAGGGAGAATACGATTACCTGATCATTCACGACCCACAGCCGGCGGCTATACTCCGCTTTCACGGTCGTACAGGTAGCAGGCACTGGATCTGGCGCTGTCACATCGATACCTCCGCTCCAAACCCAGAGGCCTGGGATTTCCTTAGCCCCTACCTGGAAGCGTATGATGTGGCCATCTTCACCATGGAGCGGTATGTACATGGCGAGCCGAAGTTTCACAAACTGGCCATTATCCCGCCCAGCATAGACCCCCTATCGCCTAAGAACAAGCCCCAGACTCTGAAGGAGAGCCAGGCCATCCTGGCGCGGTTCAAGGTGGACACCAGCCGTCCCCTACTCACCCAGGTCTCCCGTTTTGACCCCTGGAAGGATCCGCTGGGGGTCATCGACGCTTATCGCATGGTCAAAGTTGAGATGCCAGAGGTGCAACTGGCACTGGTGGGCTCCATGGCCACAGACGATCCCCAGGGGTGGGAGTACTACGAGCGCACCGTGCGTCACGCTGGCGAGGATTACGATATCCACATTTTACATAACCTCCACGGCGTGGGCAATGTAGAGGTCAACGCTTTTCAGAGCGCCTCCGACGTAATCATCCAGAAATCGATCCGGGAGGGGTTCGGCCTAGTAGTGACCGAGGCGCTATGGAAGGGGAAGCCAGTGGTGGGGAGCAACGTGGGGGGCATCCCTTTGCAGATCATCGACGGGGAAAACGGCTTCTTGGTGAACGACATCGAGGAGTGTGCCGATAGGGTACTCTACCTCCTCCAAAACCCCAGCAGGCGAGCCAAGAAGATGGGGGCTAAGGCTCGGGAGCATGTGCGGAAGCGTTTCTTATCCCCCCGCCACTTAAAGGATTATCTAAGGCTCTTCTTGAGTTTGTGATGAGGGCAGATTCGGTGGTTTACCATGATCAACGACTTCATCGCCTACCGGAATCATCAGGGAGACGTTTATCCTAGAGGAGCGAGATTCCACAGGGGTTGTGCCGGTTATAGGGAGCATCATGCTGCGTACGAAGATCGTATGCACTATCGGTCCTGCCTCAGAAGATGAGGAGACTTTGCGGGGTATGATCCAGGCGGGGATGGATGTGGCCCGTCTAAACTTCTCTCATGGCGACCACCGGGCCCATGCTCGGCGCATCGCTACCATCCGTCGTCTGGCCCAGGAGATGAATCGGGCCATCGCCATCATCCAAGATCTGCAAGGGCCAAAGATCCGCTTGGGGGAGATCGCCGCTGGCAGCGTGGAACTGGTCCCTGATAGTGAGTTGATTCTAACCCTTGAGCCCGTCCCCGGGAGTCCCAGGGAACTACACCTCCCCTGTCCGGAACTGATGACCCACGCTGTCCCAGGTGACCGCATCCTCCTCTCCGATGGAGAGATCGAACTGCAAGTAGTAGAAGCCCAGAAAGATCGCCTTCTCACCCGAGTGCTCGCTGGGGGGAAACTCAGATCGCGACAGGGGGTGAACGTCCCTGGTGTAGAGTTGGGTTTTCCCTCCTTGACGGTCAAGGATGAGAAGGACCTGGCGTTTGGCATCGAGCAAGGGGTGGATTATGTGGCCCTCTCCTTTGTGAGAAAGGTCGAGGACATCCAGACTCTGCGTCAGTGCATTAGAGAAAAAGGCGCCGACATCCCCATCATCGCTAAGATCGAGAAAGCCGAGGCGGTGGAGGCCTTCGACCAAATCTTGGAAGTTAGCGATGGTATCATGGTAGCCCGCGGTGACCTGGGCGTGGAGACTCCAGCGGCTGGGGTGCCCATCCTGCAGAAGGAGATCATCCGTAAATCGAATCTATCCGCTGTCCCGGTGATCACCGCTACCCAGATGCTGGAGTCGATGATGGAGCATCCGCGCCCCACCCGCGCCGAGGCTTCGGATGTAGCCAACGCCATCTTCGACGGCACCGACGCGGTGATGCTCTCCGGCGAGACAGCGGTGGGCGCCTATCCTGTCAAATCGGTGGAGACCATGGCTACCATCGCTGAAACGGCGGACCGCAACGTTTCTTACACCATCCAGGACAACCTTGAAGCGAAGCCCTGTCTCAGCGTTACTGACGCCGTCAGTCAGGCCTCCTGTGAGATGGCTCAGGAGTTGAGCGCCAAGGCCATCATCACCACCACCGCCTCTGGCTATACAGCGCGCATGGTGGCCCGCTATCGCCCTCGGACGCCCATCATCGCTGTCACCTCCCGAGAGGAGGTCCGCCGTCGCCTGGCTCTGGTCTGGGGGGTGGAAACGGTGGTGGTTCGCCAACCCACCAGCACGGACGAGGTGATCGAGTTGTCGGTCGATGCTGTCCAGGGGCTAGGGTTGGCTTCACCCGGCGATATCCTCATCATCACCGCGGGTATCCCCCATGGCGGACCCGGTCGTACCAACATGATCAAGGTGCATGTGGTATAATCTCTGAGGCTAGCCAGGGGTGGGGTCTCCGCAGACCGATATCAGTGAGGCAAGAGAGAGGTCAGCCGAGGGTGAGTGGGGGATCGGCAGCCGGATCGAGGCTCAGATCAGGAAAGAGATGGCAGACTGCGCCGGAGCCAAGGAGACCGACGACTGAAATGTCATCGCCGGTGGGAGTGTTTAGCGGAGTTGGGCGATGATGTGGGCGTGGTAGGCGCCGCCACGGTGGCCATCTTGCGAGCCACCTGATAGATGATTATAGAAGGAGGATCTGTGATGACGGTGAAAGTGGGCATTAATGGGTTCGGCCGCATCGGGCGACAGGTTTTGAAGGCCATTCTGGAGGAGTATCCCGAGACCCTGGAAGTGGTGGCCATCAACGACCTATTCGATGTCAACACCAACGCGCACCTCTTCAAATACGACTCCAACTATGGCCACTTCCCGGGCCGGGTGGATGTCGAGGGCGAAGTTTTGGTGGTCAACGGCCACCGGGTCAAGAGTTTCGCCCAGCGCGACCCCAGCCAACTCCCTTGGGGAGACCTGGGCGTAGAGATCGTGGTGGAGTCAACCGGCGTCTTTCGCAGCGGCCCTCAGGCAGCCAAACACCTCCAGGCCGGGGCCAAGAAGGTGATCATCACCGCTCCGGCCAAGGAGGAGGACATCACCATCGTTCTGGGGGTCAACGAGGGGATGTACGATCCGGCGAAGCATCATATCATCTCCAACGCCTCTTGCACGACCAACTGCTTGGCTCCTGCGGCCAAGGTGGTCAACGATGAGTTTGGGATCGTCAAAGGCCTGATGACCACCATCCACGCTTACACCAGCGGCCAGCGCCTCTTGGACATGGGGCATAGGGACCTGCGGCGTGCGCGGGCGGCAGCGATTAATATCGTCCCTACCACCACTGGAGCAGCCCGCGCGATAGGGGTGGTTATTCCGGAGTTGGTAGGCAAATTGGACGCTTTCGCAATACGGGTTCCCACTTCAACGGTCTCTCTCATTGACCTCACAGTAGAGATAGAACGCGAGATAAGCAGGGAAGAGCTGCTGGAGGCTTTCAAGGCGGCGGCCAAAGGGCCCATGAAAGGGATCCTGGGCTATAGCGAGGAGCCCCTGGTCTCTATGGATTACAAAGGCGACCCTCGCTCTTGTATCATCGACGCCCAGTTCACCCGGACCTTGGGCGGTAACATGGTCAAAGTCGTCGCCTGGTATGACAACGAGTGGGCCTATTCGGTGCGTGTGGCCGATCTGGCCAACTACCTAGTGGAGAAGGGGCTGTAGTTCGCCGTTTGGTCTCCTAGGCGGACAGGCCTGTCTGCTCGTTCTGCCAGGATAATAGAGGAACTATCGCAAGGGGGCGATAAGCCCCTTTTTCTCAGGCTATCTATGGCTGAACCTTGCCAGAGTCTATTGCTGGCCAAGGGGGCTTTCTATATCATAGAATGAGGTGTTAAGATGCGAATCGGAGTTCTCACTGGCGGTGGTGATGTCCCGGGCCTAAACGCGGCCATCCGGGCCGTGGCCAGGCGGGCTTTTCAATACGGCTACCAGGTATTCGCCGTCAAGAACGGATGGGCTGGCTTGGTGGAAGGGGATCTGGAGCCCCTAACGCTGCGCAGCGTCTCCGGGATATTGCATGTGGGCGGTACTATCTTGGGTACCTCCCGCACTAACCCCTGCAAGACGCCGGCCGATTTGGCAGGCTGTATAGCCCATGTGCGAGAGGGGGGCCTCGACGCCTTGGTGGTAATCGGGGGCGATGACACCCTGGGGGTGGCCCAAGCCTTATGGGAGGCTGGAGTTAAGATAGTGGGCATCCCTAAAACGATGGATAACGATGTGCCTGGGACAGACTATTGCATCGGCTTCAACACGGCGGTAACCGTGGTGGCCGAGGCTTGCGACCGGCTCCATACGACAGCCAGTGCCCATCATCGAGTGAT
>JBHIDN010000133.1:0-5043 GCA_046760125.1 Anaerolineae bacterium | reverse complement strand
ACAAAAGCCGCAAGGGTAATAAAGGGACTATAGCCTACACTAGCCGCCTGCCCAAGTAAGAAGCCCACCATCCCCAAAGGGATGAGGAGCAAGAGAAGAGGGGCAGCGCCGAAGGAGATGACCCCCAAGAAGGCGGCGATGAGAAGGGCTCGTACATTGTGAATGAAGATGCCCCAGACGCTGAGACCCGGCAGGAGCCCCAGATCTTGCCATTCCCGGCCCAAATCGGAATTGACCAACCATTCCAGACCCCCTCTCATAGGATACCGCATGGCGAAGGCCCACCCCACCAGAAGCCCCCCGGCCATCACCACTAGTACCACAGAGAGAGGAGAGAGATAATGCCTCAAGAGCCTCGGCAGATGGCTTCGGTAGAGGAGGCTCAGGGTGAGAGGGGGTGGCTCTGAGCCTGGTATTTGGCCCGGTGGCGAAGACCAAAAGCGGCTGAAAGAGCGCCGCAGTCCAGAAAGGGTGAGCTCGTCATATTGACGGGCCAAGATCTCTTCCCGGTTGAAGATCCGAATGCCGGTGCGCACCAAGGCTAGATCGACTACGAGCAGGCCCAGGATCATCAACCAGACCACATCGTACCGCCTCCAGAAGAGGAGCACCGCTTCCCCTTGGAGGAAGAGGGCTATGGGGACGATGATGAAACTGGCGAGGAGGTTGGCGGCGCGTACACTGGTAGTATGGCTAGACACCACCACAGCCCCAGCCACCATCACTAAAGCCTCCATAGTGGTGAGAAGCACTATCTGGAAAAACGCTTGTGCTGGTATCTGATAGTCGGTCGTCCAGCGCAGCCCTATGAGGTGGAAGATGAGGCCCAGGTAACTGGCCACCACAGGGAGGAGCATAGCGGCCAAAAGTTTGCCCAGGTAGAGTTCTCCATCCGAGAGGGGGGTAGCCAATAGCGGCTCCAGGGTGTTCCTCTCCCTCTCCCCTACGAAGGTCTCCAAGGCGATCACCAAGGAGAAAGAGATGGGAAAGAAGCCGACGACCAAAAGGGAGAAAGGCACCAGTTGTTGGGCGATGATAGCCGCATTATCGGCCACACCATAAGCCACAGCGAAGTCGGCGGCCACCTTGGAGGCGAGGCTCATTATCCAAGGAAAGATGAGGGTGAGGAGCAAAATAGGGGTAACGATCCGCCAATCCCTGAGGGAGTCGCGCACCTCGCGCTTGGTGATGACCAGGGCCTTGGCTAACGATTCGCCGGCTTCCCTGCTCATCGCCAGGGGGCTAACTTTAAGGTGAGAGGGCATCTCCATCCCCATCCTCCACGATGCGGAGGTAGACCTCCTCCAGGCTCCGGGGCACCTCCCTCAAGGTGACCACCTCCGCTCCTTCCTCGGCCAGACGGTGGAGGAGGAGAGGGTTCACCTCCTCTGGCAAGGGGGTCCGATATCGGAACCAGGTAGGGCCATGCTCCTCGATCTCCACCCACTCTCCCACCTTGGAGGGCAAACTATCCAGAGGTGAGGCTAAG
This sequence comes from Anaerolineae bacterium, assembly GCA_046760125.1. GTDB lineage: Bacteria > Chloroflexota > Anaerolineae > UBA7937 > UBA7937 > UBA7937. The sequence continues at coordinate 3,554 of JBHIDN010000133.1, read as the reverse complement.
CGCAACTCAAATAGGGGAACCCCCAGAAGTTGCCGTTTCAACTCCCCGGGCATCCCTAGGGCGATGATCCGCCCCTGACTAATGATGGCTATACGATCGGCCAGGCTCTCCGCTTCCGCCAAGTTGTGGGTGCAAAGGAGGATGGTATGCTGGGAAGAGCGTAGACCCCGAATGTAGTCGCGCACCATCTTGGCGCTATGAGGGTCCATGGCTGAAGTGGGTTCATCGAGGAAGAGGAACTGGGGGTCATGGATCAGGGCCCGCATGAGGGCCACTCTCTGACGCATCCCTTTGGAGAACTGGGCTAGGCGCTTCCCCCTCATACCCAAGACACCGAACCGCTCCATCAGTTCCTCGCTCCGACGCCGACGTTTCTCTTTCGATATCCCATACAGTTCTCCAAAGAAGTCGAGATAATCACCCAGGGACATACGGAGATATAAGCCCGGGAATTCGGTCAAAAAACCTACCATCTGGCGGATGATTTTGGCCTCCTCCACAACGTCGTAGCCAGCGATGGTGGCCCGACCGGCGGTGGGCTTGAGGATAGAGGCCAAGAGACGAACGGTCGTCGTCTTACCCGCGCCGTTGGGCCCTAGGAGAACCAGGATCTCTCCCTCCCTGATCCGCAGGTTCAGACCATCAACGGCGCGCAGAGAGCCGAACTCTTTGGTCAGGTTTTGGGTCTCGATGATCATCCCTTTACCATTCTCTCTCTTTCAGTTCCCTTCGGATCCTCTCCGCTATCTCTTCCTCATCCAGTGGGGGGCGAGGGTATCTCTGACCACATCGGGGGCACTGCCATTCGTAGAAAGCGAGCCTCCCAAACCAAGTTAGCCCCAGCAGTTTCCTCCTCGCCCGGGCCAGGAGTTTCTGCCGGGGGCGACAACGGGAGCAATAGGGGCCCAGAACAACGATCTCCCCTGTGAACTCGTTACGGATAGCCATCCAGAGGAGATCGAGACGGTAGCGAAGCCTCACCGCCCTACCCAACCATTTCCGCTTATGGACAGGCATGAAAGGCGGGCGGGGAGGACGCTCCAGGAGCACCTCTTTCCCCCAGGCTACATCGTAGAAATAAGCATAAAGGATAAGGAGGGTAGCCCCTGTCCCTATCATCAGAAGGTATCCAGACCGACCTAAGCGATGACCGACCCAGAAAACCACCACTAGAAGAAAGAGCGCCCAATTCAGGAGCAGCACTGTCCACTGGGCCGGGGTCCTGGGCAGGAGCCAGCCCAACCCCGAAACCAGTTCCTGCAGCCTTTGACTAGAAAGCCTCTCCACCTTCCTCTCGATCCAGGGCCGAAGGATGTCGCCAAGGTCAGCCAGTTCCTGAGCGAACTCTTCCCGAAGATTCAAGAGCAAAGTGGCCAGCGAGGTTCTTAACCGCATATCATTTCTCATTGTAGTGTGCTCAGGAGAGTAGGTCAATGGTAAAATCGTACCAAGCCCGTCCATTTTTCAAGGCTGGCCCTTCAGGCCATTGACAAACTGGCTGGTTTGAGATATAATTGCGTTGTTTCGCAATTATGATACTATGACTAGACTTTGGCCCCAAATGAATCAAGAACAGGAGATAAAGAAAAGACTCTATGAGCTCCATGCCGAGATCTGTCAGACCCTTTCCAACCCCAAGCGTCTAGAGATCCTCGATCTGCTGCGGGAGGGAGAGATGTCGGTAGGAGAACTAGCCTCTCGAATGGGGATTCGGGTAGCCAATCTGTCACAGCATCTGGCTATCTTGCGGGAGAGAGGGGTAGTGATCACCAGAAGAGAGGGGGTCAATATCTACTATCGCGTGGCTAATCCCAAAATCATCCAGGCGTGTATGTTGATCCGAGAGGTCCTGCACGACCAGTTGGCTGAGAGCGCAGAATTGGCTGAAGCCGCAGGAGGCGAATCCGGCTAGGGTGCTCTCCAGAACTAAGCGATCAGAGAGGAGGTAATAGAACGATGAAAAGGTTCAACTGGGCTCAAGTGGCTGTCTTCGGGATAGTGGCTTTGCTGGTCTTCTTGGTTGGCACAATCTTGCGCTCGTTCGGTTGGGGCGGCGGTATGATGGGCGGCTGGGGAGGTATGATGGGGCCGGGCCATATGATGTATGGCTATAGCGGCCCCTGGGGAGGGCTCTCCTGGGCTTTGATGTGGCTCTTTCCCCTAGCTTTTCTCGTCCTGATAACGCTGGGTGTAGTCTGGCTGGTGAGAGCCATCGCTTGGCCACAAGGTCGATCGACTAGCCGGTCCCAACTGCAGCCAAGCAAGGTTTGTCCCAACTGCGATACCACCGTTCAAGCCGATTGGCAACACTGCCCCTACTGCGGGCAGGGGTTAGACTAGAGGAGGCTCTGATGAGTAGCGGCTTCAAGTGGTTCATGGTGATAGGAGTTGCCATCTTGGCGGGGTTACTGCTGGTGGGAATCTGTGCGAGCCTGGTCTATCTGGCCCCCAGCATCAACGTTTCTCGCTGGTGGAGTGGCTCGGGCATGGTGCGGGGCTGGGGTCGTGGCCCCTCGGTGGGAGGCTACTCCTCCAACGGAGAGCGCATCTACTTCACCGGCACCAGCGACTCTGGCCGCTCCATCACTTTCCAAGGGGGGCCTATGTGGCTCTATATGCACGGAGGGAGCTGTGCCAGCTGCCACGGCGCAGACGGCCGGGGTGGAGTGCCGGTCATGATGGGGACCGCGATTCCCCCGGACATAAGATATGAGCACCTGACGGAGGAGGAACACGAGGAAGGCGAGGAACATCCTCCCTATAACGATGAACTGATCAAAAGGGCCATCACGGAGGGACTGAACCCAGCCGGAGAACCCCTAGACCTCACTATGCCCCGCTGGCATATGTCGGAGGAGGATCTGAACGACCTATTGGATTTCCTCAAGACATTGCAGTGAGAAGGCTCAAATATCAAAGTCAGGGAGTCAAGATGAACCTAAACAACGTGAATGTAGAGAGGCTTGAGAAGACGATCGAGGAAGCCCAGGCTGATTCCACCAAGGCTAGGAAGGTAAACAGGGTCGAGGGTAGTTGGAAGTTGGAAGAGGGGAAACCACAGTTCTCTGCCCGTCTGGGCTTCGAGGGTGGGGAGATCTTAGTGGAAGCTGACCAGCCCACCGGCCAAGGCGGTGGCGGAACCAAGCCCGGCCCCATGCACTACTGTCTCTACGGCCTGGCCTCCTGCTACGCTGCGACCTTCGCCACCACGGCGGCCATAATGGGTATCACGCTCAACGAGTTGCGGGTGACGGCGGAGAGCGATGTCAACTTCTCTAGGGTCTTCGGCCTCTCCGAGGAGCCCATCATCGAAGAGGTGAGGATCAACATCTTGGTGGAAAGTGACGCACCGGAGGAGAAGATCAGGGAAGTCGAGGATTTGGCCGCCCAACGGTGCCCCGGGGTCTTCTGCCTAGCCAATGCCATCCCCTTCCGAACTAGGTTGGAGTATCATGCCCCCTAGAGCAGTCGCGCCTATCAACAGGATGAGGGGATGGCCAACATACTTGTGAGGAACCAGCAAAGGTGTAGGTCGAGTCGTGAAGATCCTGCAA
>JBHIDN010000132.1:0-5047 GCA_046760125.1 Anaerolineae bacterium | reverse complement strand
CTGAATTCTCTTGGGCTGGCCGAAGTTGCGCATGTACCAAGGGCCCGTGGGCGGTGCAAGGCATCAGGGGGGCCAAAAGGATGGTCAAGAGCTGGGCTCGAGGCGATTCGACGATGCGAGCGCCCATAACCGAGGGCACGTTGCAGCCGAAGCCCAAGAATAGGGGCAGGAAGGACTTGCCATGCAATCCCATAAGGTGCATAAAGCGGTCCACCACATAGGCCGCTCGGGCCATATAGCCCACATCCTCCACAAAACCAAAGGAGGCGAAGAATATTATCAGAATGGGCAGGAAGGTGAGTACTGTACCCACCCCGCCGATGATCCCATCCACCACCAGGCCAGTCAACCAGTCGGGGGCTCCGCTCAGGGCCGCATTGGCTAGGTCAGCGGCACCGCCCACGACGACGGTATCCAGCCACTCCTGGAGAGGTGCGCCCACCGCATAGGTTAGCCAGAAGATGAAGCCCACAATGCCCAAGAGGATCAAGAGGCCCCAGAAAGGGTGTGTAGTCCAGCGGTCTAAGCGATGGGTTAGACTTATCTGCCCCACCTTGGGGCGTATTAAGGCAGCGCGAATCATGCGCGCGATCCAATCATACCGACCGCTAGCCACCGCTACTACCGCATCCTCGTGTTGACGCAGAATGGCGTGAACCTTTTGCCAATTATCCTCCTTCATCCGCTCCCGTATCATCTCCGTTATTTCGGCATCCCCTTCCAAGAGCTTTAGGGCCACCCACCTTCGCGGATAGGGCTCCGGCACGTAGGGGGTGACCAGGCTCTCGATCTCCTCCACCACCTCAAGGTACTCCTCTCTCACTTTGGGCCTATTGGGAAGGTAATCAACCCTCCCTTCAACGAGCCCGTCGATCTCCTCCAAGAGCAGTTTTACCCCCTGCCCTTTGGTAGCCACCATAGGCACCACCGGCACCCCTAAGGCAGCCTCCAGTACATGAGGCTCCACCTTCATCCCCTCAGACTCAGCCACGTCGACCATATTGAGGGCCACGATCACCGGGACCGGCAGAGGCAATAGTTCCGCTACCAGGTACAAGTTGCGCCCAAGGCTAGCGGCGTTGACGATGGCCACCACTACATCGGGCTTCTTCCTAATCATGTAGTCCCGCGCTATCCGCTCCTCCAAGGAATTGGCGGTCAGGCTGTAGGTGCCAGGAAGATCCACTATCTCCAGGGTGTGGCCGTCGAAATGACAGGTGCCCATCTTCCGCTCGATGGTCTTCCCTGGCCAGTTACCCACATGCTGGTTGAGGCCGGTCAAAAGGTTGAAGAGGGTGCTCTTACCTACGTTAGGTTGCCCAGCCAGAGCAACGGTAATCACATGTTCCGCCATCACTCCCCACCCTCCGCTATGGGGGTGACGATGATCTTTTGCGCTTCACCCCGACCCAAGGCGATGCGAGTACCACGCACCATCACAATGATCGGTCCACGCCCGAAGTTCTGTACCATCTTCACCCTGGCACCAGGGGTGAAGCCCAAAGTAGCCAAACGGCTGGTCAGGCCCCGCCCCCCGGCTAGGTGTTGAACTATCCCCACTTCGTTAGGGGCCAAACTGGCAAGGGGAATGGCTTTCGCTCTAATCAATTCTCACCTCCTGCTATCTCTAGCGGAATCGTCGCCATCTGTCGTAGATTTGGTTTGATATTGCTTCTGCTAACTGTTTGCAAACTGTCCTGCTAAAAAGGATCCGCCTCGTATCAGGCGGATAGTAAAGGTTTAGAGAGGCTTGACCATGACCAAGGAAGCCGCTCGTTGCCCCAGGATGTGTTGCCCCCCCTCTACCCGCACAGTGAGTGGGCCTTCGAAGGGGGCTTTCGCCTCAAGGTACACGGTGGCCTCCGGTAGGAGTCCCAGATCCTTTAGATATCGCAGAAGGTCTCTTCCCTCCTCAACTATATACTGAACGAGGCCCTTCTCCCCCGGTTCTAACTCCGTGAGAGGCTTGGTAGCCTCCACGGTGACCTCCCCCTGGGCGGTGGGAATAGGGTGGCCGTGGGGGCAAGTTTCCGATCGCTCGAGAACCTCAGCCAATCGTTCGGTCACCAGATCAGAGGCAGCGTGTTCGAGGCGGCAGGCCTCTTCGTGCACTACATCCCAATTCAGCCCCAAAAGATCGGTAAGAAAGCGCTCCCAGAGCCGGTGGCGACGGATGAGACGCAAAGCCGTTCTCTTGCCATTTTCTGTGAGACTCACCCCTCTGTATGGCTCGTAGAGCACCAGTTCTTGTTGAGCCAGTTTTCGCATCATCTCGCTGACCGAAGCAGGTGAGAGATCTAGTCGCGCGGCCAGTGCCGAGGTGACGACCGGACTTACCTCCTGTTCCAGTTTGTAGATGGTCTCTAAATACTCTTCGACACTCTCGCTTGGCACTTCCCCCCCCTAGGGCGGTCCCGGTAACACGGGTCCACGGCTGGATTCATGGCCGCCCAAACTTCTCCTCTTAAATGGATGAGGCATTCCAAATTTTAAATTTCGGCCATCCAAAATATACCATAGTCGGTACTAGATGTCAAGGGCTCGTGGCTTCCGCTGAACACACAGCCCCTTACATCCTCGCGCAGAAGGGGTTCCGGTCGTTCACCGGGACTTGGGCCACTTCACCAACGTCCCCGGTAACACAGCCCCGAAGAGAGCCTCACGGTCATCTAATATGCGTTGAGGCCAATCCCGACACGAGATGGAGGAGTTTCTCAAGCGAGGGAGAATCTGGGGTAATGCCTTTGAATGACAGTGTACAAGAGCGCGGTCGGAACATTTGCTCGCTCAGGGCTATTGGGCCTCAGCAGATCGCACCAGGGCGGAGAGCCCCGTATAGCACAGGGCTCCGTTAGATGTTAACTCGCGAAAGTCGATGGAGGACCGAGTGGTGACCATCAGTCGGGCCAAGACCACCATGACCTTTCCCGCCAACTTCATGCTCATCGGGGCTATGAACCCCTGCCCTTGTGGATATTTTGGCGATCCGGTGAAGGAGTGCACCTGCTCCCCAGCCATAGTCACCCGTTATCAGAAGAGGATCTCTGGCCCTCTATTGGATCGGATAGACATCCATGTGGAGGTACCGAGGGTGGAGTATGAGGAGTTGGCTAGTGATACGCCTTTGGAGACCTGGGAGTCGATCAGGGCCCGGGTGGCAAGGGGTGAGCGTTGACTCATCTTGTTGTCTCGGTCAGATCACCGTGTCTCCCGCAGAGCGAACGGGACTCCGGTCCGTCCCGCACAGCCCACAAGCTCTGATCTCTATGGTCACCTCGCCAGGGACGAGGTAGGGGACCTCCTTGATGATACCTGGGCCCGGAGCCTTGAAGACCGTAGCGCGCATCGTGTCACGCACATCGCACCTTCTGGAGGAACCGCTCTACCCGGGACCGTGTGGGGAGGGCGGGAATCGCCCCCCGTTTGAGGGTGGTTAAGGCCCCCACCCCGTTGGCAAAGGCAAAGATCTCCCCGAGCGAAGTTGCGCTTAAGTCGCCGACACTCTGCCCGCACTCCAGCATGTCCAACAGCCCCGCCAGCATCCCGGCTACAAAGCCGTCTCCTGCTCCGGTAGTATCCACCGGTTCGATGGCGCAACCTGTCACGTGGCCCCTGGCCTTCCGGGTGGCATAGTAGCACCCCCGCGCACCCAGGCTGACGGCCACGAGCTGCGCGCCGCCTTCCAGAAGTTGCTGGCTTCCCTCTTCCACCATGCCCAGCCCTGTGACGAAGGCCAGTTCCTCCTCGCTGACTTTCACCACGTCGGCCAGTCCGATGGCCGTCTTCATTCCCTCCCGGGCCCGTTGGGGATCGCCCCATAGGGGCAGGCGCAGGTTGGGGTCGCAGGAGAGCATCAGCCCGTGCTTCCGGGCCAGATTCACCGCTCGCAAGGTGGCATTCCGGCTCGGTTGGCTAATCAGGCTGATGGAGCCATAGTGAAGAACCCTGGCCTGCGCTATGTACTCCGGGCAGACCTCCTCGGGTCTGAGCAGCATATCGGCGGAGGGATGGCGGTAGAACATGAAATCCCGCTCGCCACCCTCTTTGAGGGAGACGAACGCCAGAGCGGTGCGAGCCGTCTTGTCGAAGCGCATTTGGGACGTATCCACGCCGTTGTCGCAGAGCACTCTGGCGAGGAAGTGGCCAAAGTCGTCGTCACCGACCTTGCCGATGAAGCCCGCTTTCACTCCCAATCGGGCCAGTCCGACAGCCACATTGGCTGGCGCCCCGCCGGGCGCCTTCTCGAAAGCGGGAGCCTCTATCAGGGCGATGCCAGAGGTGGTAGACACCAAGTCAATCAGCGCCTCCCCCAGGCAGATGGCTTCCACGGCAACAGTCCGCCTTCTGCCTCTTGCTTTGTCCATTCGCCTCATACCTCTCTGCCTCCTCCGCCATACGCTCGCCGAAGCCGGACGAGATGTCGCTGAAATCCCGTGTAGTCAAATAGACCATGCGGTCGCCTAGCATCCTGCGGAAGGCACGCATTCCATCCTGGAAGGGGATGCCAAGTGCTTCAAGGGTATCTAAGTTGACCACCCGGATCAGGTTATTGCTCTCCCTGATCTCTGCCACCGTCTCCGCCTTCAAGTCGTTCGGGCGACCCGCCAGGTGTACCAGTCTTTCGTCAACAGCCTTCCCGTCTCTCTATGTTGGCTACACTGCTACCTGTACTTTTCGACGATTCTCACCATCTGGTCGAATTTCTCCTCCATGTCTCTCACCATTTTGAACTGGGTGCGACACCTGTCCAGGTTATGGTTTGCTCTGTGTATCTTGAAATAAATATCGCCGTTTAAGTGATCCGTCAGAAACCGCATACCGCACTCAAATGTCATAAGTTTTGCAGAAAAAGCCAGGTAATCTACTTCTGTGGAGGTCAGGAAATCGCGAGCTGCATCCAGATAGCCGTGGGCAAAGCGATCGAAGATCTCAAGATCAAAACATACTTTTGAGAGGTCCCGCTCATCTTCGGCTGCCGGATTGGCTCCGGAGCGTACGGAGTCGCCAAAATCATACAAAGATAGTCCAGGCATCACCGTGTCGAGGT
>JBHIDN010000131.1:0-5082 GCA_046760125.1 Anaerolineae bacterium | reverse complement strand
ATCCGTGTTTCGGGGAGCGAGGCGCATAGTGCTCTTGGGAGCCCTGATAGGGGGGCTGGTGGGCGGTTTAGCGGCCTTGATTTACGCTCGTCAATGGACGGAGAGGGGTGAGCCAGGGCGTGGAGGCCTCCAATGGCGGCAGATGGCCAGGCTCGCTGCTCTCCTCGTGGGGCTCCTACGGCAGATAGCGGAGATGGGTCAAAGATAATTGACACCGCTCTTCTCAGGCCCTATAATGGCCTCTGCAAATCACCCTTTCCCAGAGTGGGAAAGAGATCATGTTCAGGGAGGATCGATGTACGACGTGGTGATCGTGGGGGCGGGGCCGGCCGGACTAACGGCCGGTATCTACGCTCAGACCAAGCGACTCTCCTCGGTGATCCTGGAGGCGAAGGAGATAGGGGGGCAGTTGACTTGCCTTTATCCCCACAAGAGCATCCACGATTTCCCCTCCTACACCGACATCGTGGCCCGCGAGTTGGCGGAGAAGATGGCTGCCCAGGCTCGGGAGATGGGCTGCGAGATAAGGGAAGGGGAGGAGGTCACCGACTTGGATGTTGAGGAGGAGAAGATAACCCTCAGAACCCCGAAGGGGACCTACGAGGCGAAGGCGGTGATCCTGGCCCTGGGGATGGGGCTTTTTGAGCCCCGCAAACTAGGTATCCCTGGGGAGGAGAGCCTGGAGGGGGTCTACTACAACTGCCTGGACACGAAGCCCTTTGAAGGGAAGCGGGTCCTCTGCGTGGGCGGAGGGGACAGCGCCCTAGAGATGGCTCTCACCATCTGCGGCCGCACCGCCGAGAGCACCCTCATACACCGCAAGGATTACTTTCGAGCCGACGAGATAACGGTGGAGAGGGTGGAAAAGAGCCCCATCAAGGTGGTCTTCCGCACCGAACTGAAGGAGATCATGGGGAAAGAGAAAGTCGAGGCTGTACGGCTGATCAACAACGAGACGGGGGAGGAGAGGGTGGTGCCCATGGACGTGGTGCTCATCAGCATCGGCTTCATCCCCAATCTGGAGAGCGTGGAGCGGTGGGGGCTGGAACTCAAAGGCAAGGGGGTGGTGGTGAACCCCGAGATGCGCACCAACCTTCGAGGGGTCTTCGCCTGCGGCGACCTGGTTGCCTATGAGGGGAAGACGAAGCGGATCACCACCGCCTGCGGCGAGGCGACCACGGCTGTGAATTCGGCCTATAAGTACATCAGAAAGCCCTATTGGGCTTGAAGGCGGTGGTTCTTGGCCTTGAGAGGGGGCTTGTCCGGTGAGGCTGGCACAAGCCCCCTTAAATGTAAAGCGTTTCACCAAGGTGAAACTCTGTGAATATTAGACGATACGGATCTCGAGCCCTCCTTCTGCTCCTGGTTATCTTGATAGTGGGCGTTCTCCCCAAGCCTTTGGTCAGCGTGGGGCCTCAACAGAGAGTGATTACCGTCAACCCCAAGATGGGAGTCCACACCCGGCTCACCGATGAGGTGGAGGAGTGGAAGATAAAGCGCACCTTGGAGTTGGTGCGGGCTATGGGGGCCCCTTGGGTGGTGGAGTATTTCCCCTGGGCCTACTATGAGCCCCTCAAGGGGCAGTTCGACTGGAGCCACGCCGACCTGGTAGTTGATCATGCCAATGCCCAGGGGCTCACGGTCATCGCCAGGCTCGATTTCGTCCCCCCATGGGCGCGGCCCAAGAACACCACTAATAGTTACCTAAGCAGAGAGCGTTACCAGGATTTCGGCGACTTCGTCTACGCCTTCGCCAGCCACTTTCGAGGTCGAATAAAGTACCTGGTCATCTGGAATGAGCCGAACCTGAGTTCCTCTTGGGGCTTCCGCCCTGTGGATCCGGAAGGGTATACGGAACTCCTCAAAATAGCCTATAGGAGGGCCAAATATGCCGACCCCGATATCCAGGTCTTGGCCGCGGGGCTGGCTCCTAACGTGGCCGATGAGGGCGACGGGTTCGCCCTCTCGGACTTGACCTTTCTCCAGAGGATGTACGATGCCGGGGCAAAAGGGTACTTCGATATCCTGGCCGTCCACGCCTACGGCAACGTCTTCCCCCCCGATGACCCTCCCGCCAGAGATAAGATAAATTTCGCCCGGACGGAGTTAATCCACCAACTGATGGTGCAAAACGGAGATGGGGATAAGAAGATAATCATCACTGAAGGGGGCTGGAACGACCACCCCCGCTGGACGAAGGCGGTGCGCCCCTCTCAACGGATAGCCTACACCATAGGGGCCTATGAGAAGGCGCGAAGGGAATGGGATTGGTGCCTGGCGGTGGCCTTCTGGGCCTTCCGCACCCCTTGGCCGCAGCGGAACTTCCGGGATTACTTCTCCTTCGTCACGCCGGAGTTCATCCTCAAGCCGATCTATGAGGAGGTGCAGGCCTACGCCCAGGGTGCTACCGACTGGCTTGAGGGGACGCCTGTGGAGCGTTAGATGGCTGTCAAAAGGCGCTGGCTGGCATATATGGGCTTGTTTGCCCTGGTCGCTCTGGGCCTCTTTTTCCTCTTTCGTCCCCTAGGCGGCGAAGTGAGGGATAGAACCTGGGAGCGGATCGAGCGGCAAGGGGTGCTGCGGGTGGGGATGGACGCCAGTTATCCACCCTTCGAGTTGTGGGATGAGGTGGGGTTGCGGGGCTACGATGTGGATTTGGCGCTGGCTTTGGGGAGGGAGTGGAGCCTGGAGGTGAAATTCGAGAATATCACCTTCGATGGCCTCTATGACGCCCTCAAAGTAGAAAGGGTTGACATAATCATTTCCGCTCTCCCCTATGACCCGCTTCTGACCCAGGATGTGGCCTATTCTTATTCATATTTCGACGCTGGGCAGGTGTTGGTGGTGCGCGAGGAGGAGACGGCTATCGCCAAGGTAGAAGATCTGAACGGACGGAGGGTGGGGTTGGAGCTGGGTTCCATGGGGGATTTGGAGGCCCGGCGGCTAGAACAGAGGATGGCCTTGGAGAGAAAAGCCTATTCGAGCCCCCAGGAGGTCCTAGAGGCGCTTAGGGACGAGAAAGTAGATGCGGGTATAGTGGATGCTGTCTCCGCCTATCAGTTCATTCGGGAGCAGGGTGGGCTTCGCATAGTGCAACAAGTGACCGAGGAGCCTTACGTCATGGCCGTGCCTATGAAAGCGCCCCTCCTCTTGGAGAAGGTGAACGAAGCGATCGTCGAGTGGAGAGAGACGGGGTTCTTGGAAGAGTTGAGGGAGAGGTGGTTCTGATCTAGATAGCAGCTCTTGGAAATGAGGGGCAGAAGGCTTCAGAGCCCGAACAGGGTATGTTTTCGAGTAATCAAGTAGTGTTCGGAGAGGAACTTCAACGGTTTCTCGGCCAGCGTAAAATTCTCCGCCAGGGTATCGAGGACCCCCGTCAACTCCATCATAGTGGCCCCTTCATGTTGCGCCGCCAGTTTGTAGAACTGCCTCCCTTCCTCCTCGTACCCCTCTAAGTCCCTTCCTCCTTCTTCTTTTCTCGCTGAAATTCCCTCTGTGGGCAAATAGCCTTGGGCCTCTACATATTCTGGGAAGATGCCGGTGACAAAAAGACAGACGTCAGCGATACGTTTGTACAAGGGGAACCTGTAATCTTCGTCGAGAAATTGGCAGAGCCTGATGAGTCCGTCGATGTCGAGATCGCTGAAGCGATATTTGTGCCATATCCCCTTTCTGACCCGCACTGGCCAGGTGAAACTCTCGATACGGGTGAAGGAGGCCAGCATCTCGGCCAGGTAGTTACAGACTTGCCTATCGCTAAGCAGAGCTACGACCTGGTGGGAGTCGAAGACCGGGATCTTCCGGCGTGACCTTATCTCAATTGTGTAACTCTCCTTCTCCAGAGCTTTCCGAGCCTGTCTTAGGAGCACGCTGAAGAAGAGTTTAGGTGTGATCTGGAGCAGGATCGACTCCTGACTCCTGACTTTGTCGAAGAGTCTCTCATCGCCCAGCATAGCCTCTATGAAATCCTCGTCATCTTTGAGGATCTCCACCAGGTGCTCTTTATCGCTACGCTGGGGAAGGAGGGTCTCCACCATGAACAGGATGTCCCGGTCAGGGAAGATCGGACCACTGTGGCCCATACTCAGCGCCTCATCATAGATGAGATAATGCTCCCCTAGAGTTCTTATCGCTCGTGTGCTCGATCTCTCGGAGGAGTATGACAACGCCCTTTGGGCCTCACTCCAAGGCCTTAATGATAGCGTTAGCGAACTGCTCTGCAACTGAGGAGTCTTGGGCAGTGATCAGCTTGCCATCGATCTCCAAAGGACGGCCAGTATAGGTGACTCCACTTCTAACCAACAATCCTGCCACTTCCGTTGGGCAAGTTGCTCGTTTCTTCTCTGCCGCTCCCGCCAGGGCTAGGATCGCCGCAGCGTTACCTATAGCCCCCAAAATCTTGTGCTTACCGTCCTTGGCCAGTTTGCACGCCTTCTCGTGGTCGAAGAGCCGGGTGGCTCCTTGGCCGCCCACAAAGATGATCGCATCATAGTCATAATGCTTGACGTTATCCAGTTTCGCCTCAGCGAGGGCGGCGGTGCCCTGCGATCCCCGTATGACACCTGCGTCCAAGGAAGCGATGGTCACCGCATGACCGCGCCATTCAAAAGCCTTTCGGATCACTTCATAGCAGCTATCCTCGAACTCTCTGGGAGGCATCACCAAGAGGATCTTCTTCCCACTCATCTTGAACGTTTTTACCTCCTGTCAGGATACAAAATGGCAATCAATACCCTATTGGATGGCCTACATTCGCCTTCCCAAGGAGGCGCACGGTATCTTGAACGGTGAGCAACATAATATACCACGGCAAAGTCGCTAGCCATATGACATACGGTCCTTGCCACCTCTTAGCTCCTGAATCAAAGACAACCAGAAGACTCTCCCGCCGTACTGGACCCGTTCAGCCAGGAGCGCCGGCTCTCTTGGTAAGGCGTCTGAACCAAGGAAAGTCATGGATAAAGAATTCTTGAGGGACGACAGAGGCTATCTGGTCGATACCCCAGGCTCTCGAGCCGACCAGGGAGAGGCGATCTCCAGCGCTTATGGTTCGAAACCTTCCACTTGACATTCTATAGAAGG
>JBHIDN010000130.1:0-5090 GCA_046760125.1 Anaerolineae bacterium | reverse complement strand
AGATGGGATGCTCCTCTCCCGAAAGAACGCGTCTGGCCTCAACGCCCTTGAACGCCTCATCGCCGTATAACCCAGAAGGCACCTCATGGAGTCTGTAGAGCCGGAGGAAAGCCGCTACTAATACGATGAGGGCCAGCCAAAAGAGTTCGTTCTTTAGAAGGCGCCTCATCACTGCTCTCATCCCTCTCCTCGAACTGTCACTTCACCCAGGGGGATCCTGTCCCCCACCACCTTCCCCCCTTCTAAGACGGGAAGCCTCTCCCCCGTGGAGAGAAGGTACATGCCCACTTCCAAAAGGTATTCACCAGGAGGGGTTCCCTCCTTCACTATCAACTCATACTCATCTTTCACCACTTCCCCCACATCCCAAAAGGATGTGGGATAACTTCCCCGTAGCGGCTCATTATCCTCCTGACCCCAAAGCCTCCCCTCTTCGTCTATCAGATGAGTAAATACCGTGTAATCTCTATCCATCTGGGCTAGGGCCCGCCAATAAAGGGTCAATTGTACCCTCCCCCCAACCTCTACCTCTCCCTCCTCTATATCATACCCTATGAGTTCTACTTGGTTCCCTAAATTCGCCTCTAAAGGGTAGGAAATCACATACTCTTGAACCTTGCGAGGGACAATCTTCACCCGCCCGATGATCACTCGGTCAACCGCTTGCCCCTCCCCATCGTAGGCAGCCAAATCTCTCATGGTCCCTCTCTCATAGAGCCCCACCCCTATGAAGGCCGCGAAGGGAGGCTCTACCGGCCTCTCAATACCTAGAGCATAGGTGTCCTTTATTATATCCCCCTCTTGCCAAAATGTGGTCGGGTAGGAGCCGAGGCCAGGATAGGTATCGATCTGACCTATCACCTCGTTGTGGGGCCCAAAGAGTTTCAAGTATACAGTGTAATCTCGCTCCATGACCTTTAGGGATTGCCAATACAAGGTGATAGGCAGGAATTCGCCGGGCCTAATCACCCTCTCCTCGATATCGTAACCTAAAAGCCTGATCTCTCCTCCATAGTTGACCCCCAATCGGTGAGATATGGAACCGGTCTCCTCCTCGGAAAGTAAAGAAGGCCGGGCATAGGCGGGAGCGATGTAACGGAAGGGAGAGATAACCGCTATAGCCAAAAGGGTGCCGGCCAGGATGACGGCCAAGAACTTAGTATGGCGCCGCGGAACAAACTGGCTCAGACCCCAGAAGAGAAGGAGAGAGATCACTGAGATGGCGGGGAAGGCTAACCGCCCTTGAGCAGCGGGGGTCTTCGCCGTCCAACTGTAGAAACTGAGGGTGAGGATAGGGAACCACAGAAGTAAGGGGGTCAGGTATCGCAAAGAGGGGTGATGTTTGTCTCGCAAACCCTTAATTATGAGCCCCAAAAGAGCCACCAAGGTGAGAAGATCGAAGAAACGATACATGACCGAACCGGCCAGAATGTTGAACCAACCGAAGAGGGCCCAAAAAGAGGTCCTGAACCCCCTCATCTCGTAAAGGAAGCGAGATAGGGTAAGAGGTCTCTCCCTAGTACCCATGATGGCCAGATGTATGTTGAGGGCTGTCGGGTCCCCGTAAAGGTTCCAGTTGCGGAGGTACCACCAACCAGCGATCAGTAACACCGAAAGAAGAATGATGGCTCCGCCCTCTATCAAGACCTTAGGCGAACGGTGTTTCATAGCCACAATCAAAAGCCCAGCCAAGGCAACCGCTACCAAGCCTAGCCCACTTAACTTGGTTAGAGCAGCCAAACCCAGGGCCAACCCTAACCCCAGATACCCCTTCCTGTTGGGTTCCGCCTTCATGAGACGAACGACCAAGAGCAAAGTTATTGACGAGGCCGCCGTTACCGCTCCATCGTTATTCACCGCTCCGCTGATGAAGAGGAATTGAGGGATGAAGGCGTTGATGGAAGCGGCGCCCAGGGCCAAGGCTTTGTTCCGGGGGAATATCTCCCTGGCCAGGAGATAGGTGGAAAGCACGGTGACGGCCCCTAGCAAGACCGATAAAAAGCGCACCAGATGGAGGGCTAGAATAGCACCACGAAAGGGAAACGCCTCTTGATCGGTATGGATGATAACGTTCTTGTTCCCCAGCGCCAGGGGTATACCCACGCTAGCGTAAGGGTTGGGGCTCAAAAGGGATAAGGCGTCATCGGTATCGATCCAGAAGGTAGCGAGGGCGCCCAAGAGATAATAGAGAGGCGGTTGGCTCCCCTCTTGCTGAAACGTCTCCTCTTCCGGTATGGTCAGAACGGGAAGAGCCCGTTCATCGGCCAAATACTTGACATAGAAATAGTGTTGGATCTCGTCCGGCGCCTCGAAGATGGGGGTAACTAGGCTATAAGTGACCCCCAACCCGATAAAGGCGAAGAGAATGAGCCCTATAGCCCAATGTGCTCGCCAAACCACCTTGATTTTTTTGACCATCCTAGAATCTCTACTCCACTCGCAATCTGACTAAGGTTATCCAATCTCCCCGAACCCGTTCCTCCTCTATAAGAACTGGCAACCTTTCCCCACTCACCGGGTTGTACATGCCCGCCGTCAACAGATACTCCCCGGCAGGGATCTCCCTCTCTAAGACTATCTGGTACTCGTCTCGGATGATCTCCCCCGTCACCCAGCCGGCGGTAGGACGAGAGCCCTCTACCGGGAGAGCATCCTTTTGAGCCCAGATCTCCCCCTCTTCACTTAAGAGATGGACGAAGACGCGGTAGTTGACCTCCATCTCGGTTATGGCGCGCCAGTAAAGGGTAAGGGTGATGCTCTCGCCCCGCTCAACCCGACTCTTATCCAGGTCATAACCGAGAAACTCAACCTTACCCCCCAGATCGGCTCGCATGGGGTACTGAACAGAGGGCGGTTGGAAAGTGCGCTCTTGCTCAGCCACGGTCAACGTGGCTAAAGCCAGGCCATACCCTTTGATGGGCCACCAGTTGGGACCTAGGGGGAGAAACTCCTCTCCTTTCTCCTCCCGCACTTTTAGAACCAGGCGGACCTTCTCGCCCTCCGCGGCCGGGGGGATTAGGAGATCGTACTGACCCCGTACTAGGGAGCCCGCCGCCCACCAACTGGTGGGATAATCAGCCTTAGATGGATGGTAGGCTCTCTCTCGAAGCGTCTCTCCTCTCTTATCCACCATTTGCAACACCACTTCGTAATTCTTGGTCAGGCTGGCCATAGCCTGCCAATAGAGTTCCAGGTGAAGGCTCTCTCCGCTCCGCCACTCTTTGGAAGGCAACTCATACCCGAGAAGCCTCAGTTGGCCTCCAAACTCCTCCCGACGGAGATATGGGAGAGAAAGCGTTTGGGGGCTGGGAAGTCGTGATGGGGAGAGTTCGAACTCCCCTAAGGTTACGGCGGTCCCCGCAGGAACCCCCCTCTCATCTAACACCTCCAACTCTCGCCCATCTTGGCGGGAATATACCCTCAGGGATAGTTGGTAAAGCCCAGGTGGTGTACCAGGAGGGAGGGGGATAACGACAGGCTGGGCTATCACTTTGTGGGGTTCCCAATGGGATGTGGGATAGAGGTCGTTAAAGGGGATGACATCGTTCTGGCTCCATAGTTGCCCCTCCTCGTCCATCAGCCGGAAGGAGAAGGAATATTCTTCCATTAGCGCCTCTTTAACCCTCCAAAAAAGGGTTAAATACACCTTATCGCCAACCTCTGGCCACCCCCTCTCATAGCCGAGGAGGAGCAACCTGTCGCCCAGATTGGCCCTTATCTCCTCATCCATGGGAGGCGGGCTCTCCAGGATAGGGGAGCGAGGGAGATAGTAGGCCACCGCCACTAGGGTGGTGGTGGCGGGAAAGAGCCTATCATCCGCCTTGAAGAGATGTTCATCAAACCACTTTTTCACTAAACCTGAGCGGTCCCGCAGAGGCTCCCCAGGGCCGTAGGCCAGCCATATCCCCTCATACGCTTCGACTAAGCGCTCCATATCTTTCACCGTGGAGGGCCCGGCTCTTTCAGGGTATTTAGGTAGGGCGGTCCAGTCGAGATCGCTCCGGGCGTAATACTCCCATGTATGAGAGATGACCGCGTCGTTGAAGACCACGAGATCCCCAGGCCTGGAATACCTCTCTATATATCGCACCATAGAGCGAAAATCGTCCTTGATATACCTCTCATCGAAATAATAGTTATAGGTGGAATAGAATAGGCCTCCCAGAAGAAGGATAGCCACTGGGGGCAAAAGCGGCAAGGCTCTCCTCCTCAGGGAATCCAAACCCACCCCCAAGCCCAGGTAGTAGGCCGGCGAGACGATGATGAGATGGCGCACTCCCTGATACATGGGTTTGATATGAGAAAGGGCGTAGAGGGCCAAGATGGGGACAAAAAGATAGCCTAAGAGGAAAAGGGATTTTCCCAGCCTAGCTCGGGAATCCCCCTGGTCGAGCATGGAGCAGCCCAAAAGGAAAAGGGCCAAAAAGAGCAGATCCAGCCACAAAACTTCTTTCAAATCTACGGATATACCCAGGCTGAAAGAGTTCAAAAGGTCCTGTAAGATGATGAAAAGGGGGACAAACCTATAACCTCTCTCCACGCTGGCCGAAAGTAGCCGGTGCATAGCGAAGGGGATCAAAGGGAGAGCCACCAGCAGAACCAGGGCGACCAAGCAAAGGAGCGTCCACTGACGACGCAACAGGCCGATGGCTAGGAGAATCAGAACCTCGAAGAGGAGGAGGAAAAACCCGGTGTAATGGGTGTATAGCATAGCCCCCGTGACTAGGATATAAAAACCCAACCAGCGTCGGTTGATCTCTGGATTGCCCTCGCCCACCCCAAGAGCCCGCAACATGGCGTAAAAGGAGAGGAGCCCTAAAAAGACCAATAAACTATACATGCGGAGTTCTTGGGCATACCAGAGGTAGAGCGGTGAAAGGGCGGCCAAGGAGGAGGCCCAGACCCCTGCGACCTGGCCGAAGAGCCTTCTCCCTGTTAGGTAGAGCAAGGGCACCACAAGAACGCTGAAGAAGAGAGAGAGGAAACGACCGCTGAACTCGCTTCGGCCAGCAAGCCGGAAAACTAGATGTAAAAGGATAAAATATAGGGGTGGCTGGGTGTCATGTGTGGGATAACCTTGGATGAAGATG
>JBHIDN010000129.1:0-5108 GCA_046760125.1 Anaerolineae bacterium | reverse complement strand
TTGAGTTTGGCGGATGGTATCCCCGGTGAGGGGCCGAAAGCGGCCGTTGTCCTTTAATTGAAACTCCAAGGAACTCCTACCCCGTCCCTTCTTGTCCCGCTTGCGGATGATCCGGTACCGGTTATCGGCTAGGAGGAACTCCAACTCCACTTCCATCTCCCTCTTGCCCTGGTGGATGAGTTCATCAGGGCTTCGGGCCCGGGCCTTGCCCCACAAGGCCCAGGTCATGGCGTCGAGGATGGCGGATTTGCCATGGCCGTTGTCGCCCACCAGGCAGGCCACGTGAATATCGGATAGATCCAAAGGGGGGACATCCTCGCTGTAGCACATGAAGTTTCTCATCCTAAGTTTGAGAGGGATCATAAGAACCACCTGCCTTTCTAGGCTCATCATACCAGAGGAGCAGGGGGGCTTCAAGAAACGGGTGTTGCGCAGGAAAGAATCGGTATCATCGAGGGGATCGGCGAGGTGAACGAAAAGAAGTTGGTGCGGCGGGTTCTTGCTCTATTTCAAGTGGAGGATGGAGTGAGAAGGGCGAAGGAACCGCCTCCTAAGGTGACCTACGGGGTAGAACGATGCTAGTAGGGATCACTTTTGACCCTTTTTCCACCCTTGAACCTGCTCGTATATCTCCTGGGCGCTCATTTGGATCGACTCTGTAACCTGCCCCAGCATCTGGGCTAACTCTTCCATCCTTCCGGGTTCATCGAGGAGTCGGGCTCTGGTGACTGTCCGCTCGCCCACTTGTTCCTTGACCACCTTGAAATGGGCGTCGCCGAAGGAGGCGATCTGGGGGAGGTGAGTGATGCAGAGGACCTGATGGTTGGCCGTCAGCCTCCATAGTTTACGCCCTATCACCTCTCCTCCTCGCCCCCCTAGCCCGGCGTCGATCTCGTCGAAGATGAGGGTAGGCGTTTGATCCACCGTGGAGAGCACGCTCTTCAAAGCCAGCATGAAGCGGCATGTCTCTCCCCCGGAGGCGATCTTGGAGAGAGGCTTGAGCGGCTCCCCTGGATTGGGAGAGATGATGAACTCTACTTTATCGATCCCCGTGATATCAAACGCGAACCGCCTGCCATCGACCTCTATCCCCTTGGGGTCTTCGGTTTGCTCCAGGGCCACAACGAACCTGGCTTTCTCCATCTGTAGGTCCCGAAGTTGCTCCTCCACCGCCTCCGAGAGCCTGCGGGCCGCCTCTCGCCGAGCCAGGGAGAGTTGGCCGGCCAGGGAGCCTATCTCCGCTAGCAACTCTTCTTCCGCGGATCTCAGTTCCTCGATCCGCTCCTCACTATGGACTATCCCTTCCATTTCCTGGGCCGCCCTCTCGCCGAAAGCCAAGATCTCCTCGATGGAGTCGCCATACTTCCGCTTCAGGTTATAGATCAACCCTAACCGCTCCTCTACCTGGGCCAGTCGCTGGGGGCTATAATCGATAGCGTCCCTGTAGGAACGCAAAGACTGGGCTAACTCCCCCAGTTGCGCGCTCGCCTCCTCGATTGATTTTCGCCTCTCTTGGAGTTGAGGGTCGATCTCCTCCAGAGAGGCGAGGATTTGTCTCGCTTCCCCCAACAAGTCGAGGGCCGCCTCCTGATCCTCTCGCCCTTCGTATAGGGCTTCATAGGCAGCGTTGATTTGGGTGATCAACTGCTCGGCGTTGGCTAGTAGGGTATGCTCTCGGTTCAGTTCTTCCTCTTCCCCGGGCTCTAATTTAGCGGCTCTGATCTCTCGCACCTGATATTGGAGAAGGTCGATTCGCCGGGCCAGTTCCCTCTCGTCGGCTAGGAGCCCCTTCAATTCTCGTCGCACTCGATAGAGGGCTTTTACTTTGGCCTCCACCCTTCCTCGAAGATCGGTCAGCCCCCCAAAACGATCCAGGAACTCTAGATGCTCCCTGACCCGAAGTAGGCTGAGATGCTCTCCTTGATTGTGGATGTCGATCAGCCGCTGGCCGACCTCTCGCAGAAGGCGGAGGGTGACTATCCGGCCGTTTATGCGGCAGATGTGGCGTCCTCGGCGATTGAGTTCCCGGCTGAGGATGAGATCCCCTTCTATCTTTACTCCATATTCTTCCAGTAGAGGAAACAGGTACCCCTGTTGCACCTCCCCCGACAGGTCGAAGTCCCCTTCTATTAAGGCTTGGTCGCTCCCGGTGCGGATGAGGTCAGAATCGGCCCTTCCGCCCAGGAGTGTGCTCATGGCGTCCACGATGATAGACTTCCCGGCCCCCGTCTCGCCGGTGAGGGCGTTGAAGCCGGGGGAGAAATCTAGTTCCAGATGATCGATTAGGGCGAAATTGGAGATGGAGAGGTGGCTGAGCAAACTCCCTCCTAATCAGCGCAAGCGGCCCACAGCGGCCAAGATGGCTAAAAGAAGATAGATGATGCTGTAAAAGTTGAGCCATGCCCAGAGCGCCGCTATGGGTATCCTACCCACCAGAAGATAAGTGGTAGCCAGAAGGAGCAGGGGGTTGCCTATGAAGTAGCCAAAAACCACGCAGATGGCAGCCACGACCTGGAGACCTACACCTCGCTTATATCCTGTGGCCCGACTGATCGCTTCGGCGGTGAGAAGGCCAACGGCGAAGGCGATGATCCAAGGTATGAAACCGCCGATGAAGGGGATCGAGATAAAGTGGCTGAATATACCTCCTAGGATTACACCTACTATGGCCGATGGGAGGCCAGCGGCCAGAGCCAGGGTGTAGTGTCTAGGAGAGAGATCGTAGGTGGGGATCCTACGCAGTTGGGCACATTCGCGGCAACGCAAGCCTACGGGGTGGCGGATAGCGCATTCAGGGCAAATGGGCTTGCCGCATTTGTTGCAGCGCAAGAGAGTCTCCCGATCGGGGTGGTTGGCACAGTAGATAACTTCGGCCATCTCCTACTTGAGCCTCTTTTGCAGGGTTTTGTAGAAATAGTCCCGCGGTTGGGTTCTGAGAAGGCGACAGAGGTGTTCGCTGGCCCTGACCACCACGGTGTCGCCATTCAAAAGTTCTTGGTGTATCTGGCCATCTATGGTGAGAGTGGCTGGTTGGTCGCTCTCGATGGTCACTTGTATCTCGGAATGGGCGGGGAGCACCAGGGAGCGGGTGGCCGAGAGGTGAGGAGCGATGGGGGTTACTACTAACTCCCTCAATCGGGGGTCGAGGATAGGCCCCCCGGCAGCCAGAGAGTAGGCTGTGGAGCCCGTAGCCGTGGCTACGATCACTCCATCGGCGATGTAGGTGATCACCTCCTCGCCGTCCACGGAGGTGGTGAGATGTAACGCCCGGGCCATCACCCCCCGGGCGACAACCACATCGTTGAGAGCTTCATAGGCCTCTATCTGGATGGTTCCCCGAAGGAGGGTAGCCTGGAGCATATTGCGCTCCTCCACCCAATAGTCGCCCTCCAGAACAGCGGTGAGTTTCTTCGTCACCTCTTCAGGCTCGGCCTCAGCCAGGAACCCCAGGTGTCCCATGTTCACCGCCAGAATGGGGGTACCATGGGCGGCGGCGAGGCGGGCCGCCCGCAATACGGTTCCGTCGCCTCCTAGGGTGACCAAGAGATCGAGGTCCGCGATGCGACGGGCGATCTTTTCCTCCTCCCAGGCGGAGACTAGCCAGAGATCGAGCCCCTTAGAGCGAAGTTCTTCTGTTATCCCCTCGGCTAAAGGGCGTGATTCGGGTATTCGGGGGTGAAAAAGGAAGGCTATTCTTTTCACTAGTTACCTCCCTCCAATCGCTCCCTCAGCCACTCCTCAAGGCGGCCTATCTCCACCTGTGCCTCCTGACCGGTGGCCATCTCTCGGGCGGTTATCTTCCCCCTTCGTCTCTCCTCCTCTCCCAGAATAAGGGTATACTCTACCCCCTCCCGGTCTGCCTCTCTCATCTGGGCCTTCAGGCTGCGATCCCCGAAACTCATGATAGCCCTGAACCCAGCCTCCCGCAGTCGGTCGACGAGCCTCAGACTTTCCTCTTTAGCCTCTGGGCCGTGATAAGCCAAAAAGATTTGGGGACGGGGCCAGGGGGGAACCTGAACCCCTTGGGCCTTCATGGTCATGATGACCCGTTCCAGTCCTATGGCGAACCCGATGGCGGGGGTGTCCCTTCCTCCTATCTCCTTAGCCAACCCATCGTATCGGCCTCCGCCCCCCACGGCGTTCTGGGCCCCGATCCCGGGAGCCCATACCTCGAAGACGGTCTTGGTGTAGTAATCGAGGCCTCGTACTAGTCGATGGTTCAATTGATAAGGAATCTGCAGGAGGTTAAGTTGCTCCCCTAGGGTTACGAAATGCTCCGCGCATTCGGAGCAGAGGAAGTCGAGGCTCTTGGGAGCGGCCTCGATGATGGGTTGGCAACCCTCATCCTTGCAATCGAGGAGCCGCAAGGGGTTTCGCTTCAGGCGAGTCCGACAGTCGGGGCAGATCTCCCCTTCTTTTCTCTGGTAGTAGTTTATCAGTACCTCTATATAGGCAGGACGACAATTTTGGTCTCCGATGCTATTCAATTGGAGGTTTAAACCCCTGAGCCCCAGATCTTTGTAGAACCGCCAGGCCAGAGAGATAACCTCGGCATCGAGGGCTGGATCCTGAACCCCTATCGCTTCGCAATTGAATTGGTAGTGCTGGCGGAAGCGGCCTGCCTGGGGGCGCTCGTACCGGAAGATGGGGAGGATGGAGTAGAGTTTAACCGGTTGGGGAAGGACATACATGCCGTGTTCCAGATAGGCCCGCATCACGGAGGCGGTGGCCTCAGGAAGGAGGGTGAGATTATCCCCTCCCTTGTCCTGGAAGGTGTACATCTCCTTCTCCACTATATCGGTACTCGCACCGATGCCCCGGGTGAAAAGGGATGTCTCCTCGAAGAGGGGGGTGTCTAGTCGCTCATACCCGTAGAGGGTAGAGAGACGATGGATATGGTCTCTTATGAACTGCCAGTAGGGTTGATCCTGGGGCAGGATATCTTGTGTGCCCCGTGGCGCTCGATACAATGAACCTCCTTTCAAGGGGATTATAATGGATTTCCACATCTACCACAAGACCATTTTGTGGCCAAAGGAGTTCTGGGTTTGCCGAGGGGAAGCAAATGGGATAAAATTATGTATTCTGAAAAGAGGGGTATGTTGACC
>JBHIDN010000128.1:0-5246 GCA_046760125.1 Anaerolineae bacterium | reverse complement strand
GACATTTTACCCGTCTCTCCCAATTCAACTTCTCGGTAGACACAGGGTTCTACCCCTTGGGCTCTTGCACTATGAAATATAACCCTAAGGTCAACGAGGAGATGTCCCGCTTACCTGGATTTGCCCATATCCACCCCTATCAGGATGAGGGGTTAGTGCAAGGGGCTTTGCGATTGATGTACGAGTTGCAAGAGTATCTAGCGGAGATAGCGGGGCTACCGGCGGTAAGCCTCCAACCGGCGGCGGGGGCCCATGGGGAGTTGACGGGGATGCTTATGGTGCGGGCCTACCACCAAAACCGCCATGATGGAGAGCGGAGGGTGGTCTTGGTCCCGGACTCGGCCCATGGCACCAATCCGGCTACGGCGGCTATGTGTGGCTACCGGGTGATGACCATCCCCTCCGATGGGCGAGGGAATATAGATGCCGATATTTTACGGGGTAGAGCCGATGAGTCGGTAGCGGCTTTGATGCTCACCAACCCCAACACCCTGGGCCTCTTCGAGGAGCGGATCTTGGAGGTGGCGGAGATCATCCATGGCCTGGGAGCCCTCATCTACTGCGATGGGGCCAATATGAACGCCCTCCTGGGCATCGCCAAGCCAGGAGAACTGGGGATGGATATCCTCCATTACAATCTGCACAAGACCTTCGGCACCCCGCATGGTGGGGGAGGACCAGGGGCCGGGGCCACGGCGGTGAGTGAGGATCTGGCTCCCTTCTTGCCCCTCCCCTTGGTGGCCAGGAGAGAGACGAGCGAGGGAACGAGATATTACCTGGATTATAACCGTCCTTTATCCATCGGGAAGGTGGGTTCCTTCTATGGCAACTTCGGGGTGATGGTGAAGGCCTACGCCTATATCCGATCCTTGGGTCGCGATGGCTTGCGAGAGGTAAGCGAACACGCGGTGCTCAACGCCAACTACCTTCTGAGCCAACTTAAGGACTACTATTATCTGCCCTACGATAGACCTTGCCTCCACGAATGTGTATTCTCCGGCAAATGGCAAAAGGAGTTCGGCGTCCATACTCTAGATATCGCTAAGCGACTCATCGATTTCGGCTTCCACCCCCCAACTATCTATTTCCCCTTGATTGTGGAGGAGGCCCTCATGATCGAGCCCACGGAGACGGAGAGCCTGGAGACGTTGGAGGGGTTCCTAGCCGCCATGCGGGAGATCGCTCGGGAGGCTAAGGAGGAGCCAGATACACTGCGGTCGGCACCTCATAAGACGCCCCTCAGCCGTCTCGACGAGGTAACCGCCGCCCGCAGGCCCAACCTGAGGTGGAAAGGCGGATTTGACAACAGGGTTCTTTCCTCTTAAAATGTTAACAGTGAACCTTTATTCTCTCCATATTGTGTATATGTGGGGAGGGAAGCGTCCAAAGCGGGTGAGGGATGAACCAGGACGCCGAACTCGTTTCTAGAATCCGAGAAGGGGATTCGGAAGCGTTTGCAGCCCTCTACGACAGATACAAGAAGAGGCTTTTCCGCACCGCCCTGGCCATAACCGATGACCAGGACACTGCCGAGGAGATATTGCAGGATTGCTTCCTTAAAGCGTATCGCTCTCTTCCTCGTGTCGATTGCTCTGCCCCCTTGGGACCCTGGTTACACCGCATCGTGGTAAATTTGAGTTACAATTGGGTGGTGAAGCGGCGTCCTTGGTTCGTCTCTGTGGAGGAGATCATAGATCGGCTGGTGGCGGCCCCCCAAGGTTCGCCGGAGCATGCTTATGAGAGAAAGGAGTTGCATCGGAGGCTGCACGAGGCGATCAACTCTCTAAACATACATCACCGCCTGGTGGTGATACTCTTCTATCTCCAAGGCTTTAGTTTGACGGAGATAGCCTACATTCTGGAATGTCCCGTGGGGACGGTGAAGTCTCGACTCCACCATGCGCGGAAGATCCTGAAAAGGGAATTGGCTGGGGAGAAGGCGGTGCTTAGAGAGACAGCCTATGATCTATCTTCGTTGTAGATAGGTGCGAGGGGTTTTGATGCGGCACAAGGGCGATGAGTTCGATCTCTGGTTGAGTTGGACTCTAAGGGAGTTTGTCCCTGATAAGGATCCTCCCCCACGCGTTTGGGAGGCTATAGAGGCCAAACTTGCACCCGGGGTTTATTCGGGGGAAGTTAGGCCTTTGCCTTGGAGAAGTAAAGCCGGAGCGTGGCTAACAGAGGTCCTCTCCTCGGTTCAGGCGCTTCTCCTCTTCTTGCGCTTTCGCCTGGATGAGGCACGGGTTTGGGCCGAGGAACAGTCCACGCCGGCCTCTGTGATGATCTCCATCTATGCCGCGCCCTGGCCCCTATATTCTTACCGGGAAGCGACGCTCCACTGTTGGTGGTCACTAACCCCCACCATTCGCTGAAGGTTCAGGAGCAAAGGAGAGAAGTCTCTCTATCTTCGGATGTGCTTGACAACTATTCTCAGTATCTCATATAATCCCAAAATCGGATTTCAAAGAAGGAGTGGGGCGAGCGTATAGAAGGAGGATGTTTGGTGGCCGCCTTACTGGAAGTCAAGGATCTAAGGACCCAGTTCTTCACCCAGGACGGGGTGGTTAACGCTGTAAACGGGATCTCCTACGTTTTGAACGAGGGAGAGACGCTGGGCATTGTGGGGGAGAGCGGTTGTGGCAAGAGCGTCTCGGTGCTCTCCATCATGCGCCTCATCCCCCAGCCGCCGGGGAAGATCGCGGGCGGCGAGGTGCTCTTCGATGGGAAGGATCTCTTGAAGATCAGCGAGGACGAGATACGTCGCGTCAGGGGCAACAAGATAGCCATGATCTTTCAGGATCCTATGACCTCCCTCAACCCGGTTCTGACTATCAATCAGCAAGTGAGCGAAGCGTTGATGCTCCATTTGGGGATGACTAAGGAGGAGGCACGGGAGCGAAGCATCGAACTGTTGGATATGGTGGGGATCCCAGAGGCGGAGGATCGCATCGACGATTACCCCCATCAGTTTAGCGGAGGGATGCGACAACGGGTGATGATCGCCATGGCCCTCTCTTGCAACCCCAGTATCCTCATCGCCGATGAGCCGACCACCGCTTTGGACGTTACCATCCAGGCTCAATTTATCGAGCTGGTGAAGCGGCTGAAGGATGAGTTCGGGATGGCGGTCATCTGGATCACTCATGACCTAGGGATCATCGCCGGCATAGCACAGAGGGTGAAGGTGATGTATGCGGGCTTCTTCGTCGAGTCGGCGGGGGTGAAGGAGTTATATGGAGACCCTAGACACCCTTATACCATCGGTCTCCTGGGCTCCGTTCCTCGGGTCGATAAGGTGCGGAAGGAGAAACTAGCGACCATCGAGGGTTTGCCCCCCGATCTCATAGCCTTGCCGCCTGGTTGTCCCTTCTACGCTCGTTGTCACTATCGGCTCGATCGCTGCCGGGAGGAACGCCCCGCCCTCAGGGAGATAGTTCCAGGCCATGAGGTTGCCTGCTGGGTAGATGTGACGAAAGGGGGAGTGGAGTGGTAGTCTCCTTATCCGTATCCGTACAGGATCCCGAGGGAAAGGACGAGATCCTCATCGAGGTCAAAGATTTAAAGATGTGGTTTCCCATCACACATGGTATCATTATTGAACGACATGTGGGGGATATAAAGGCTGTTGATGGGGTCAGTTTCTTTATCCGCCGGGGAGAGACGCTAGGCCTGGTGGGGGAGAGCGGTTGTGGGAAGACGACCGTAGGCCGGACTATCTTACAACTCTACCGACCCACAGCAGGGGAGGTCCTCTTTGAGGGGAAGGATCTTACCAAGATGAGAGGGGAGGAGTTGCGGCGTATGCGCCGGAGGATGCAGATGATCTTCCAGGACCCTTACGCTTCTCTGAACCCTCGTATGACAGTGGGAGGCATCATCGGTGAGCCCCTGGAGGTGCATAAGTTAGCGGGTAGGAAGGAGCGGAAAGAGAGGGTGCAGGAACTCCTCCGCGTGGTGAAGATGAACCCCTATTTCGTCAACCGTTACCCTCACGAGTTCAGTGGCGGGCAGAGACAAAGGATCGGCGTGGCTAGAGCCTTGGCCGTTAATCCGGACTTCATAGTCTGCGATGAGCCCATCTCCGCCTTGGATGTATCTATCCAGGCTCAGATCATCAACCTCTTGGAGGAACTTCAAGGGGAGTTTAACCTCACCTATCTTTTCATCGCCCACGATCTGAGCGTGGTACGGCATATCAGCGACCGAGTGGCGGTGATGTACCTGGGGAAGATCCTCGAACTCACCGATAGAGATGAACTTTACAGGAACCCTCTTAACCCCTATACCCAGGCTCTCCTTTCTGCGGTTCCCATCCCTGATCCCCTGGTGGAGGAGAGGAGGGAGCGGATAATCCTCACCGGCGATGTGCCCAGCCCCGCCAACCCCCCTGTGGGCTGCAATTTCTCAACCCGTTGCCCGGTGATGATGGATATCTGCAAGGAGAAGGAGCCGGAGTTCAAAGATGTAGGGGGGGAACACTGGGTGGCTTGTTGGCGCGTCTAGGGACTTGACAAGATATGTAGTGTGTAATAAAATACCGATGAACTTTTGGAGGCTTTTTATTGTGTATTATTTGGAAGCCTGTGATTTCACTTCGATGAGGAAGGAGGCCATATTGGGAAAGGGGGTGAGGGAGAGAGGCGATTACCAGATGAGGCAGGAAGCACCACTATCTTAAAAGGAGGAGAAAGGAAAGATGTCTAGCAGACTGCGCTGGGCGGGTATGGTCGGGCTTATGGCTCTCTTGGCGCTAGTGGTGGCATCGTGTGCGCCGGCGGCGACACCGACTCCCGAGAGGATCGTGGAGACGGTGGAGGTGCCGGTGAAGGAGACGGTGGTGGTTGAGGTCACCACTGCGCCGGAGATCACCGAGTTCCAGGCTAGGTGCACCTACAACGCCTACCGCATGGGCTGGGTGATGGACTACTCCGATGCCAACAACATCATCAACGAGGTCTTCCATCCCGATTCTCCGTTCCAGTACACCTTCTGGGACGACGAGACCTTCCGGGACTTGGTGGATCAGGCGCTGGTGGAGACCGACCCGGAGGCTCGAGAGGCCCTCTGGCAACAGGCTGAGAAGATCATGCTCGACGACTACGCCATGGTGGTGCCCATCTTCCACTACGACCGCACCGGCCTGGTGAAGAGCGGCATCAACTACGAGTTCCCGCCCTTCGGTCAGGCTCACTTCATCTTTTGGAGTTTCGAGGATCCCAGCATCACCACTCTACGTTGGCGCCTGG
>JBHIDN010000127.1:0-5254 GCA_046760125.1 Anaerolineae bacterium | reverse complement strand
TGCGCGGCCTACGCCTATCTCTTACCTCCTTATGGCACCCCGAGATCCGCCGCATAGCCCTCCTCTACGCTCCCGTCATTCTGGGTATCGTGGTGAGCCAGGTGGGGATCGCCATAGACTATAATTTGGCCTCCCGCACTGGAGAACAAAGCAGGGCTTGGATGCAAGCGGCTACTTATCTGATACAGTTCCCCTTGGGGTTGGTGGCGGTAGCCATCTCTGCTGCCGTTCTCCCCTCCCTATCCCAGTTCGCCGCTGCTGAGGAGATGGTTCGCTTCCGCCGCACCTTGGCCACGGGCTTGAGGATGGTTTTAGTCCTCATCCTTCCCGCTGTGGCTGGGCTTCTGGCTCTGGCGACCCCTATCATAGCCCTTATCTTCGAGCATGGAGCCTTTCAACCTTACGATACCTTACACACGGCTCAGGCGCTTCGCTGGTATCTTTTGGGGCTGCCCTTCGCGGCTATAGATCAGCCTCTCATCTTCGCCTTCTACGCTCGCAAGGATACGAAGACCCCCGTGTTGGTAGGGGTGTTCTCTGTCCTGGTTTATTTGGTTGTGGCCCTGGCCACCATCCGGCCTATGGGGATGATAGGGCTGGTCTTCGCCAACTCGGTCCAGTGGGCTAGCCACGCCTTGGTGATGCTCGTTCTGGCCCATCGACGGCTGGGTCTGCTGCGCGGCCAAGGCTTGCCCCTCGCTCTGAGCAAAGCGCTTTTGGCCTCTACGGTGATGGCCTTGATGGCCTATGGGACGGCCAAAGGGCTAGAGGCGTTTGCAGGAGGGGGCTTGCTGGGAGAGCCTCTAATCGTCGTCGGGGCTGGCGGGGTGGGGTTTCTCACCTATACCCTTCTCATCATTGTCCTTCGCTCCGAGGAAGCGAGTCTGGTGATCGAACTGGTGAAGGGGCTATGGCAAGGAAGACGTTTACAATTTGACGTAACATCCAGGGGGAAGTAGAATAGATTCGACTAGACAAGGGTATGGTTGACGAGCGTTCTTTAGAGGGTCTATCTGCGGAGGAGTTGGAGAGGCTGCTTTCCGCCAAGCGGAGGGCCGAGCGGCTGCGTCGTTTTCGGGCCATTGTCGAGGAGGAGGGGCGGGAGGCCTCAGTTAGCGAGGAGTTGCCCGGCCTTCTCTCTACAGGCCAAGAGGGCCCTGTTAGGCGGGAGGCGGGCAGAGGTTATCGACCTCCTCCTTCGGTGACGGAGGTCAAAGTCCCTTTCCGCCCCCCTCAGGTGCCCCCTTCTGGGATCGCTTTTCCTCAAGGAGCCCTGCGGGAGGAGAAGAGGGGCCGGGTATGGCGTAGGTTACGAGATCGCTTTCTCCTCCTAGTGGAGTTAGGGGCCCTCTTAGGGCTTATAGGTGTGGTGGTGGTCTCCTTCTATAACCTGCGCCTCCTCAACCGAGAGGTGATCCAGACTAGGGGTCAAGGGAGTACCGCCACTCCAGTTGTACTCCTCCCAGGGAGCAGTTTTCCGCCCACCAGCGAGATGCCCGCTCCATACCAGCATCTGGTCCAAGGGCTTACCCCCATCCCCATCCCCACCCCGGGCCCGGAGCAAGCCACCCGCATCGTCATCCCGGCTATCGATGTCGATGCCCCGGTGGTGGAGGGCGACGGCTGGGAGGAACTGAAGATGGGGGTGGGGCATCATATCGGTTCGGTGAACCCCGGGGAGCGGGGAAACATGGTGGTCTCCGGCCATAACGACGTCTTCGGCGAGGTGTTCAGGCGTCTGGGGGAGTTGGGGCCAGGGGATGAGATCATCGTCTATGCAGGGGAGACCCCTTATCGATACTTGGTGAGGGAGAAGAGGATCGTGCAGCCCGACGAGGTGAGCGTGATGGAGCCCACTACTAAGGCTACCATGACTCTTATTACTTGCTACCCCTATCTGATCGATACCCATCGTTTGGTGGTCATCGCCGAACTAGAGGGGCAGTAGAAGGAGAGGCATTCGATGGCTAAGAAACGCCGTAGTCGAAGGCGTCGAGGGAAGAAGAGGCGCGCTCCTGTGACGGCCGCGCGGTCTGCGCCACCCCGTGAGGAGAGGGGAGCAGAGGCGAAGGCCGAGCCGGGCGTGGAGGCGGTGGCTTTGGCCGAGCAGTACCCTTACGTTTACGATGACCTGAAGAGGATAGCCATCCTGGCGAGCATCATGTTCGCCATCCTCATCATCCTATCTTTTGTGATAAAGTGAAATAGTAGGCGCTCTGTAGGCACTTTCTTTGCTCTTCTTTACACATTCCTAGGCGTCAGGGATACGCACTCCTCGCTTCCGATACAACGCCCCTAGGATGGTGAGCAGCCCTATTTCCAACCCCAGGTGGATAATGGCACAGAGCCAGAGGTTGCGGGTGAAGAGGAAGATGATGGCTATCACCAGGGCTAGGCTCCCCCTCCAAAGTATCTCCCCTTGTCGTTCTGTGCCCAGGTTGCGGCGCAAGGTCGGATTCGTGGCCCATTCGATAAAGACGATCCCTAAGCCGGCAAAGACCCCCCAGTAGTCTCCCAGAACCGCTAATGGCCCGCTGCGGTAGAAGGCCCAATGGGCTTCCAGGTAGATAATTTCCAGGAGGATAAGGGGCCAGCCCCAAGGCTGGGAGAGGATATGCACTTCCGCTAAGCGGGGCCTCTCCACCTTACGCCGGCCCAGGGAGCGGATGTAGTGGCTCCAACCCCAGACCAGAAGAAGAAAGGCTCCTAACCCAAGAGGCACACCGGCACCGATGCCCTTGACCCAGTCGAGATCGCTAAGGCCCAGAAGTCGGGGGCTCATAGCCCCCTTGATGAGGGCTAGGAAGGGGAGGCCCACATAGTAAGCGAAGCGAAAGATCTGATCGAGCCAGAAGCGATGGGGCCAAGAGTCCAGCCGGGCTACTAAACGGCCGAGCCGAGTATGTGGTGAGTGGCCTGTCCTGGCACGTGACAGGCCAGGGCGACCATGGTCAAGAAAGTTAACAGCCAGGGTGTAGAGGGCTACCGAGCCAGCGATCCAAAGGAGAAGCCGCGCTTTGTAATCGAGGAGGCTGAGGAGGATCTGAAGGAGACTCAAAAGGTATCTCCTTTGGAGTAAATCCAGGTCGCGAAAGTCCGCGGGAGAGCCGCGGACGATGAGCATGGGCGAGACAGGACTCGAACCTGTGACCTTACGGATGTGAACCGTACGCTCTAACCAACTGAGCTACTCGCCCTTGCCTACATTATAGCATCGAGCGAGGCGAATTGCAAGGGTTGCCTTTTAGTGATATGATTAGAGTCAATGCAGGATAGGACCTACGCCATAGCCTTCATATTGGTTTTAGCTATCATCTGCTTGGGGGCCTATGTGGCTGTGACCACCGTTCTCTTTAGCCCTCGGGTTCCCACCATCTCCTTGGGGACGCCGACGCCTCCCGCGCCTCTTGAAGTGACGGCTACCTCAACGTCGCCTCTCTTCCCTACCCCTACCTCCCCTCCTTCCCTTGTCACCCCCGTCGCTCCCACGCCTACACCTCTGCCCCCCGCTACCCCCACCCCTTCCACTTCGCCCACGCCCACCCCAGAGCCATCGCCTACGGGCCCCACTCCAACGCCAGCACCGCCCACTCCGGTGGGGGGTTTCCTGTATCAAGTGCTTCGGGTGGAGGGACCTCTCGGTGGACAGGGGCGATACATCCGAGGTACCGTGTACGATACAGAGGGAAAACCGGAGCCTGGAGTAAGAGTTCACGGGTATACCGACGCCGACGATCTTGGCATCGCTATTTCCAAGAGCAGTCCTATAGACATTGGGCAATATAACTTCCCTGTGGGGTCACTTCCGGGCATCTATCATTTGGTCATCATTAGCGAAACTGGGCAACCGATCAGCCCAGTTCGCGATGTGAACTATCAAGGGAGCGGTACGTTCTATGTGGATTGGCAGAGAGTAAAGTGAGATAAGCCTTGGAATCGATAGTCATAGCCGAGGCCAAAGCCTCGGCTATTTTGCCATCTGGGAGAGCATCAGATACGCGGGTCGAGGGGTGCCATCGGGATCGGTGATAGCCCACCAGTACTGCTCATGATCTTGGGTCCAATCGGGGTCGGATATGTAGATAAGGGTCATGACACCGATCCAAGGGGCCCAGTGCTCTTTTGCGTACTGGTAAGCACGCACTAGATATTCGCCCTTCTCTTCCTCGGTCACAGCGAACCAGGAGTATTCGGGGTGTACCGGATCGCTGGTCCAGCCGAACTCAAGGATGGCCACCTGTTTATCGCCATCGCCAAATTCTACCATTATCTGACGGAGATCCTCGGCGTGGCGGAAACAGTATGCCCGGTGTCGCTCCGGTGGACTCGTATCGCCCATATTGTCGTAAGCCGGGTTGCCGACGACCTGGGCCGGGTCTACCTCCGGAGGTGCTTTGTAGCCAGGAGCATGGATTCCCAAGATGTCGAAATAAGGGGCTGCTCCAGCCTGGTAGATCCGCCTCACGAAGATGATGTCGGGCATGGCCTCCGCATCGGGCCCCCGAGTGGTGGGGCTGAGGCCGGCGCTGATGACTAGGGCGTTAGGGTCCGCCGCCTTGATGGCTTGGTATGCCACCTTCAGGAGGGCAACATACCCCTCAGGGTCGGGAGAGGCACCCCACTCCCGGGCCAGGTTAGGTTCGTTCCAGATGGAATAGGCACGGATACGGCCTTTGTAACGAGTAGCCAGGGCGGTGAGAAAGTCGGTGAAATCCTGATAGTTGTTGACGGCGCCGCTAGCGGGATAGTTAGGCCCCAGCCAGGCAGGGGGTTTGAAGACTGCCGCCAGTATATCTAAACCCCGGCTGTTTGCATCCTCCACGATGCGGTCGGTGTGGCTCCAATCATAGATCCCTTTTCCAGCCCCCTCTATGTCGATCCAGGCGAAGACCTGCTTCACCCACGTGAAACCAGCCCCTTTAATTAGGTCGAGGTCTCTCCAAGCCGTCTCCGGTCGCCACCAAAGGAAGGCTTGCATACCATATTCCGGGGAGTTCATACGCGGAGGTCTGGGAGGTGGCGGAGGGGTAGGCGTTGGTATCGGTCCGGCGGTAGGGGATGAGGTTGGTGCCTCAAGAGAAGGTGTCGGGGTCTCTGCTAGGGGTGTGATAGTCTCCCCTTCTACTGTGGGTGTCGGGAACTCTAGCGCTTCCAAGGTGGCGGTGGGCTGGATTAGGCTGGGGGTAGGCGTGGCCCTGGCTAAACGGATGGGAAGATGGGGGAAGAGACACAAGGCCAGAAGAGAGCCTACCAA
>JBHIDN010000126.1:0-5254 GCA_046760125.1 Anaerolineae bacterium | reverse complement strand
TAGATGGCTAAGGAGAAGTTCGTACGAGACAAGCCCCATGTGAATGTGGGGACCATAGGCCATGTGGATCATGGGAAGACCACTCTTACCTCGGCGATGACCAAGGTACTCTCTTTCAAGGGGTTGGCCGAGTTTAGGCCTTTTGACACCATCGACAACGCTCCGGAGGAGAAGGCGAGGGGGTTAACCATCGCCATCAGTCATGTGGAGTACTCGACAGAGAAGCGGCATTACGCCCATATCGACTGTCCGGGACATGCGGACTACATCAAGAACATGATCACGGGAGCGGCACAGATGGATGGGGCGATACTTGTAGTTTCGGCACCTGATGGGCCTATGCCCCAGACCAGGGAGCATGTGTTATTGGCTCGTCAGGTGGAGGTTCCCAGCATCGTGGTTTTTCTCAACAAGGTAGATATGATGGAAGACCCGGAGTTATTAGAGTTAGTGGAGTTAGAGTTAAGGGAACTCTTAGAGGGGTATGGCTTTCCTGGGGAGGAGATACCCATCGTTCGGGGTTCAGCCCTTTTAGCCCTGGAGTCGGGATCGCAAGATCCCGAGGCTCCGGAGTATAGTTGCATCTGGGAGCTTCTGCGGGTGGTAGACGATTACATTCCCACCCCCATCAGGGAGATGGACAAGCCATTTCTCATGCCCGTGGAGGATGTTTTTGGCATCAAGGGGAGAGGGACGGTGGTCACTGGGAGGGTGGAGAGAGGGACCATCAAGGTGGGGGAAGAGGTAGATATTGTGGGGTTGAGGGATGATGTGAGGAGGACCACGGTCACTGGGGTAGAGATGTTCCACAAGATGTTGGATCAAGGGCAAGCGGGGGACAATGTAGGTTGTCTATTGAGAGGGATAGAGAGAGATGAGGTACAAAGGGGGCAAGTATTAGCGGCTCCGGGGAGCATCAAGCCCCACACCACATTTCAAGGGAAGGTATATATTCTGAAGAAGGAGGAGGGAGGGAGGCACACCCCCTTCTTCAGCGGTTATCGTCCCCAATTCTATATTCGGACCATGGATGTCACTGGGGAGGTACATCTTCCGGAGGGGGTGGAGATGGTGATGCCTGGGGACAATGTGAATTTGGGGGTGAAGTTGATCGTTCCTGTGGCTTTGGAGGAGGGTTCGCATTTCGCCATCCGAGAGGGAGGGCGGACTGTGGGTGCAGGTGTCATCACCAAGATCCTGGAATAGAGAGAGGGCAACGAGGGTATGGCCAAGAAAGCGGCAAGGATGGTGATCACCCTGGCTTGCACGGAATGCCAGGAAAGGAACTACACTACCAGCAAGAACAGGAGGAACGACCCTGGCCGGCTGGAGTTGAACAAGTACTGCCCGCGATGCCGCGCCCATACCCTCCATCGGGAAACCAAGTAGCCAAACGGTAGATATAAGTGGAGCGGGGCGAGGGCAAAGTAAAGGGCCCCCGCCCCTCATTGTGGAGTATTTGATGGTTAAAGGCAAGAGGGAGAACCCCGTCACCCGATTTCTGCGGGAGACCCGCTCCGAGTTGCGGAAGGTGGTATGGCCCAGTCGGCAAGAGGCCACTAACCTGACCATCATCGTCATCGCCGTCACTCTGACCATGGCCGCCTCTCTGGGGTTCATCGACTATATATTCTCCAAGTTATTCGGCTTGCTGATCAGATAATAAGATGAAAGAGGATATGGAAGAGAAACGACAAGCCACAGAACAGGAGGAGCCTGTAGAGGCCGAGGTTCTAACCGAAGAAGCCCCTGAAGTCGGGGAGGAAGCAGAAGAGCCCCAAGAAGAGATCGAGGCTCTAGCCGAGGAAGAGGCTGAAGAAGAGTTGCCCGAAGGCACGGCCTGGTATGTCATCCACTGCTACTCAGGGTACGAGAACAAGGTGAAGCGTAACCTGGAGAACCGGATCGAGTCTATGGCCATGCAGGATTACATATTCCAGGTCGTCGTTCCCAGCGAGGAGGAGATCGAACTTCGTGATGGCAAGCGGCGCACGGTAGAGAGGAGGATCTTCCCCGGCTATATCCTAGTCCAGATGTTGATGACCGACGATTCCTGGTACGTGGTTCGCAACACCCCCGGGGTCACCGGCTTCGTCGGCTCGGGAAATAAGCCCGTCCCCCTCCGTCAGGAAGAGGTGGACAAGATCATGAAGCGGATGGAGGCTGAAACCCCCAAGGTGAGGGTCTCCTTCCGTGTGGGGGAGACGGTGAGGATCATCGATGGCCCATTCTCCGACTTCATGGGCACCGTGGACGAGATAAACACCAATAGGGGAAAGGTCAAAGTCTTGGTTTCCTTCTTCGGGCGTGAAACCCCGGTGGAGTTGGATTTCTTACAAGTGGAGAAAGGATAGATGGCTAAAAGAGTGATGGCCGTGATCAAACTTCACATCCCAGCGGGACAAGCCAGCCCCGCTCCGCCGGTGGGCCCGGCTCTGGGCCAGCACGGG
Source organism: Anaerolineae bacterium (assembly GCA_046760125.1). Taxonomy (GTDB): domain Bacteria; phylum Chloroflexota; class Anaerolineae; order UBA7937; family UBA7937; genus UBA7937. The sequence continues at coordinate 2,804 of JBHIDN010000126.1, read as the reverse complement.
GTCAATATCATGGCCTTCTGCAAAGATTACAACGCCCGTACAGCCAAGCAAGCGGGGATGATCATCCCCGTGGAGATCACAGTCTACCAGGACCGCTCCTTCACCTTCGTCACCAAGACTCCACCGGCCAGCGACCTCCTCAAGAAGGCGGCGGGGGTAGAGAAGGGTTCGGGAGAGACCCCTCGAGAGATAGTGGGCAGCGTCACCCGCCAGCAGATACGGGAGATCGCCCAACTCAAGATGAGGGATCTGAACGCCATCGACCTGGAAGGGGCGGAGCGGATAATCGAGGGTACCGCTCGCAGTATGGGGATCGAGATTAAAGAGGGGGAATAGGTGGCTAAGCGAGGCAAGAGATATCTAGAGGCGGCCAAAGAGGTAGTCCGAACTAAATCGTACTCCCCGGCAGAGGCGATCGAGTTAGTCCAGAAGACCTCGCATGTCAACTTCGACGCCACCGTGGAGGTTCACCTCCGCTTGGGGGTAGACTCCCGTCACGCCGATCAGCAGGTGAGAGGGGTGGTCCTTTTGCCCCACGGCACCGGGAAAAAGGTCCGCGTGCTGGTCTTCGCCGAGGGGGAGGCGGAGAAGATAGCCCAGGAGGCCGGGGCCGACTACGTAGGAGGCGATGAACTCATCGAGAAGATAGAGAAAGGATGGCTCGATTTCGATATAGCCATCGCCGCCCAAGGCGAGGTGATGGGGAAGGTAGCCAAACGCCTGGGAAAGGTGTTGGGCCCCCGAGGGCTCATGCCCAATCCCAAGGCAGGCACCGTCGTCCCCGCTGAGGATATACCTCGGGTCATCAAGGAGTTCCGCCTAGGAAGGGTGGAGTTCAAGATCGACAAGACCGCCAACCTCCATGTGCCCATCGGCAAGGTGAGTTTCGAAGCGGAACAACTCCTGGAGAACCTAGCCTCCCTCATGGAGGCTGTAATCCAAGCCAAGCCACCTGGCGCTAAAGGGCAGTATATCAAGAAGATAGTCCTCACCTCCACCATGGGGCCAGGGGTTAAGGTCGACCTCCCGCAAGCCCTGGCCTTGCGAGCGGCATAGAAGTAGGGTATAATTCATTCGCAATCTAACATATGCCGAAGACAGCAGGGGCGCAGAAGCGCTTAATCGCCTGCCGAGGCAGAGATACCTTCTAGAGGTGTGATCTCTTAGGTCTCTGTGCTCGCGGGCACAGAGACCTTTTATGTAAGGAGGTGGACCACAATTGGCTATCTCTAGGGAGAAGAAAGAGAAGATCGTAGCCGATCTGGTGGAAAAGTTCTCCCGCTCTCAGGCCCTCATTATGACCGACTACCGAGGGCTGAAGGTGGAGGAGATGAGAACCCTCCGCAACCGGCTGCGGGAGGAGTCCTGCGGCTATCATGTAGTGAAAAATAGTCTGGTCAAATTGGCTATGGAGAAGGCGGGGCTCCCCTTCGAGGAGACGCTTTTCGCCGGACCCACGGCTATCGGCTTCTGCTATGAGGACGTGGTGGCCCCAGCCAAAGCGCTAGTGAACTACGCCAAGGAGACCAAAACCCTCGCCATACGAGGGGGGCTGATGGGCAGCCGGATGGTCAACGCAGGGGAGATAATATCCCTCTCTCAACTCCCCTCCCGTGATGAAATTCTGGCCCAAATGATAGCCCAGTTGCAGGCACCCTTGGTGGGCTTGGTCAGCATCCTATCTGACAGCCTGAGGGCCCTGATCTACCTATTGCAGGCCAGGGCTGAACAGATGGAACCCCAAGGGTAAGGCGTCAATAATAATAAGGAGGTGATACTGGATGGCTAAGGAGACCAAGAAGAAGACGAAGGCGAAGAAGGCCAAGGAATCGAAAGCGTTGACCACCGAGCAATTAGTAGAGGCCTACAAAGGCTTGACCACCGAGGAGAAGGCCAAATTTTGGGTCGAAGCGGTAAGTCAGACGAACGTCCTGGAACTCAACGTCTCGGTCAAGAGCCTACAAGAGGAGTTCGGGATCACCGCTGCTGCTCCGGTGGTGGCTGCGGCCATGCCTGGTGTGGCCGCAGCTCCTGTCGAAGAGGAGGAGAAGACGGAGTTCAACGTCATCCTCAAAGAGATAGGGGCCCAGAAGATCCAAGTGATCAAGGCGGTGCGGGAACTAACCGGCCTCGGGCTGCGCGAGTCGAAGGATCTGGTCGAGGGCGCGCCCTCTAACGTAAAAGAGGGGGTGAACAAAGAAGAGGCGGAGGCCGCCAAGGCCAGGCTGGAGGAGGCGGGAGCCACAGTGGAGATCACCTAGGAGTTCCACGCTTGACGAAAAGCCACCCTCATTTGTGAGGGTGGCTTTCTTCTTCGTAAACCGGCTCCTCAACGAGGGGGCTTCCACACATCTCTTGAAACAGGATCGGTCAAGATGTGGAGAGGCGCTCCTCTCGCCGTTGAGCCCTCCTCCAGAGGTACCTCAAAAGGAGAAGGGCTACTATGAACTCCCCGGCCTCCACTATCTGGCTCCAGCGCAAGAGCCCCAGATAGAGGGTCTCATCGCCCCGGGTGAATTCCAAAAAGAACCCTCCTAAAGAGTAAAGGAGAAGGTAGAGAAGGGCTATTAGACCAGGGAAGGGTCGAGAGATACGCCAAAGCAAGAGGATGAGGAGTATAAATATGAGAAGGCTCAGCCCGCTCATCACCGCCTGAGTGGGGAAGCGGAAAACGGTTATGCCGTAGAGATCAGGCAGTTCATAAGCCCAGGCCCCACGAGCGGGCAGGCCGTAGGCGCAGCCGCTTAAAAGACATCCCACCCAACCGATAGCCTGGCCCAGGGCCAGGCCGGGCACCAAAAGGT
>JBHIDN010000125.1:0-5274 GCA_046760125.1 Anaerolineae bacterium | reverse complement strand
TCTTTACCCTAAGGCTTTTCCCCTATCTCCTCCCCCAGTTGGGGGATTGGAAACGCAGGAAGTTAAAAGAGGCGGATATAACGGATTTCATCCCCAGCGGTCCCCATTAGGGGGATGGCTGTCTTGGCAGATTGGCCACAAGGAAAGGATTTGAGGGTATCATGAAAGGACTTTCTGATTTCTTCGCCCGGAAGGGCACGCCGGAGATCGTGATCTTCGCTGGCAAAGGAGGGCTAGGAAAGACCACCTGTAGCGCGGCTCTAGCCCAGCACATGGCCACGGTCCAAGGGAAGCGGACCCTGTGCTTCAGTACCGACCCCCAGGCCTCCCTCTCGGATATCTTCGAGCAGGATTTCTTCGGGAAGGGGATCATAGAGGTATTGCCCAACCTCCATGTGGTAGAGATAGATGCTGATAGGAGGGTGGCCGCTTATCAAGAGGAGGTGAAGCAGAAGATCCTAGAGATGTATAGCCTCGATGAACTCCCGGAAGAGATCGAGGAATACATCGATTCCACCTCCGCTGAGCCGGCCATGTACGAATCGGCCACCTATGATGCTATGGCGGAACTGGTAGCCGAGAAGACCCATGATATCTACATCTTCGACATGCCCCCCTTCGGCCACGGGGTAAGGATGGTGGCTATGGCCGATATCCTCTCCAAGTGGGTGGAGAAGATCACAGAGGCTAGGGAAAAAGCGGGGGAGTACGAAGCGGTGGCTGCCACCTTGAAAGGAACCAAGGTCAGCGAGGATGAGGTGCTGAGGGAACTCATGGAGATCAAAAGTAAGATCACTACCTTCACCGACCTCATCACCGACACCAAGAGAACAGCCTTCTTCATGGTGCTCATCCCGGAGAAGATGGCTATCCTAGACACCGAGAGAGCCCTGGAGATGTTCGAGGCCTTGGGGATCGGGATGTCGGGCTTAATCGTGAATATGATCTACCCCCAAAGCCTGTTGGAGAGGTCTTCTCTGAGCGATCTTCTGCGCAACAGGATCAAGATGCAAAAGAAGCATCTCGATATGATGAGAGAGAAGTTCGCTGATCAGATAGTCTGTGCCCTGCCTATGTATCCTCGGGAGCCGAAAGGGCTGGAGATGATAGCCCGGGTGGCCGAGGATCTGATGGAATCGAAGGTGGCGATATAAGGAGGCGTATGATGCGCTCGTTGGGCGAGTACTTGGCCTCGCAGCCAAATTTGAAGTTCATCTTCACCGGTGGAAAAGGAGGAGTGGGAAAGACCGCGGCCGCCGTAGGGTTGGCGTATCACTTTGCCTCCCAGGGGAAGAAAACCCTGGTGGCTTCTTTGAACCCTGTCCACTCCCTCACCAGTTGTTTCGGCCGCGACTGTAGTGGCGGCGAGCCTAAAGAGATCGTAGAGAACCTCTACGCCTGCGAGGTGGAGACCGAGGATGTAGTGGAGCGGTACCGGGAGAATATTGGCCGCCGGGTGAAGGATTTCTTGAAATGGGCGGATATCCCGGTGGCGGCGGGCCCCTTCATCGATATAGCGGTGACTAATCCTGCCTTCGAGGAGTCAGCCATGTTCGATAAGATGACCGACATAATGCTCGAAGAGAAGGAAAAGTACGAGGTGATGATCTTTGACACCGCCGCCGTGGCCAACGCCATAAGGCTGATCGGCCTGAGCAAGATCTACGGGTTATGGCTGAGCCGGATGATCGAAAGCCGCAAGGAGGCCCTCTCCCTGCGGGTGCAACTCTCCTTCCGCAAGGAGAAGATAATGGAAGAGGTAAAGCAAGACCCCTTGATGGCCGACCTCATCTCCATGAACGAGAAGTTCATCCGGGCCAAGAGGCTCCTCACCGACCCTGCAGCCACCGCTTTCTTCTTCGTCACCCTCCCCCTCGCTCTACCGATAGCCGTGGTGAAGAGGTTCATCAAGATGGTTCGGGCCTATGACATCCCTGTGGGTGGCGTCATCGTCAATCAAGTGCTCCGCCGAGAGATCGTGGAAGCGAGCAAAGGGGACGAATACCTGAGCAATAAGTTCCAGGAACAGTTAGGCTACATGACGACCATTAAGAAAGACCTGGGAGACCTGGTGCGGGCCTTCATACAACTCTATCCCGACGAGGTAGCCCGTGTGGAGATGGTGGCTAAGGTCTCCGACGACCTCCTCCATTACGTCCCCGGGTTCTGGGAAGAGCTCTGATGGAGAGCAAGAAACACCTCATAGCCGCCAGCAACTTCTTGCTTGGGCCTACCAATTTTTTGATCCTACCTCTGCCCGAGAATTGGAATCTCGGCCAAGGGCTCTCACCACCAGAGGTAAACTCCAATACCACCTGGGGTGAAGCGATGTGGGTCACGTCGGGCCGGGCCAGCCATCTCCTCTACGACCCCCAGAGAAAAGTGGGCCTTGAGTTCGAGGTGAAAATCTCTAAAGGCAAGAGGGAACCAAAATATAGATTGAGCCTAGTGAAGGACCAAGGCACAACACGGCTGGGCAAGCACGAGGGGTATTATATCTTGGGGGAGGTAAAGCGGGGCTTTCCCAGAAGGAAGACGGCCCAGACCCTTCGCTGTTCCCTCTATTGCCAAGAGACCAAGCGAACCATCGATATGGAGTTCGTGGGGGGGTGTTCAGAGGAAGATTTGGCTCAGATCTTCGAGGCCCTTTGTGGCCTGGAGTGCCACTAACCGACTATCTCCATCACCTTCTCCAGAAAATGGAAGAGGCTCTCGGCCGTCATCCTCTCAAGGCCAGAGAGGTGGAAATTGGCTGCCAGGTGAGGGGACTTTTTCCTCAAGGAGAGCCTTACCAGTCGGGGCGCCTCCTCCGAAAGCGTGGATGCCAACCTAGAAGTGATCTCCGTATCCCTCTTGCGAGCGATGAACATCCCGTTCAAACTATCGACCGTCCAGCCCTCACTTTCCAGGGCCTTCATGGCCCTGCCGGCTCTCCAACTCCGGCGCGTCAGTTCCAAATCGGTCTTGGGCTTAAGGCGTAGGTCTCCCTTGATGACCAGTATATCCCTTTGCCCCCTCAGACGGTTGATTATCCAGAGGAGAAGCATCTCTCTGGCCTCTAAGAGGACCATCATACCCACTTTCTTGAAGGGGCCTAGCGCTCCCTGCACATCGACCCGAAACGCCGAGGCCCCTACCCAGGTCACCGATGCTTGACCTTCATAAGCCCTTATCCCCTCCCTCAGCCATCGGAGGGCCTGTAAGCCGCGTCGCCGGTTCATCTGCCGCCCAAAAGGGTACCAGAGGACGAGGAGAATGGAGAGGCCGATGATGATCTGGGTTGCCAACTGAGAGGTATCCATAGTAAACTCCAAGACAAAGGAAGACCTTCGCTTAGCCTAGCAAAAGAACATCTCGCTGTCAAATGCAAAGGAGGGATCGTGAACCAGTTAACCCTGGTAGCCGAACTGATGTCCATCTCCGCCAGGACGGCCCCCAAAGCGGCAGGCAAAGACTTCATCGTCACCGCCATCGTGGAGGGCGAGGATCTTGCCGCCCTGGCCGCCAAGATGTACGAATTCGGGGAGAGGACGGGGAAGGGGAACTTCGACCGGGATGGGGCCAACGTGCGAGCCTCAGAGGCCCTCCTCCTCATCGGCATAAAGGACGAAAAGGTGTTGGGGCTCAACTGTAGCGCCTGCGGTGCGGAGAAGTGCATAAAGCCCAACGGGTTCGAGGGGGAGTTCAAGGGGCCTCACTGTGCCCACCGCCTCCTTGACATGGGGATCGCCATCGGCTCAGCGGTGAAGACAGCCAGCCTCTTAAACGTCGATAACCGGGTCATGTACCGGCCTGGAGTAGTGGCTCGAGAGATGGGGCTCATCGATGCTGACTTCGTGGTGGGGATACCGCTCTCGGCCACGGGGAAGAACATATATTTCGACCGATAGGGAGAAATGTTCGCTATCGTAATTTGTAACGTCCGAGCCTGTCTCGGACGGTTGAAACGTCGCAGAGTGTGGCGACACCGCACTGAATCTTGCATTCTTGTGGCCCCGGCTTGTCCCAAGGCTTCGTCAAAGGGGTTGAAGCGCATTGAGATTCTCTTGCCGCGCATCCCACCCCCCTAACAGTCGCTTCGCAATGGAAATGCTTGCAGAACAATCCTAGGGCAGGTTCCCATACCTGTCCTTATCGCTTCTGCGCGGGAATCTTGCAAATGCTTTGCCCCTATGCTAGAGTAACGATGAGGCTATCATGAAAGTCGTCTCTCCCCACCCTTGGGAGGTGACCCCTGCCGAGGGGAAGAGGATACAAAATGAGTTGCGGGGAAAGATATCTACCACCTGGGAGCCAATTGATGTAAAGACGGTGGCTGGGGTGGATGTGGGGATGGAGGGGGAGATGGCGAAAGCCGCGGTGGTCGTTTTGAGTTATCCGGAACTCAGCCCCCTAGACCAGAGCCTAGCCCAGGTCCCCGTCACCATGCCCTATATACCAGGACTTCTGGCCTTTCGAGAGGCCCCGGCTATTCTCGCCGCCTGCGAGAAACTGACCTCCGAGCCCGACTTACTCATCTTCGACGGACAGGGGTTGGCTCACCCCCGCCATTTCGGCATCGCTAGTCATGTGGGGGTGATCCTGGACGTGCCCTCCATCGGCTGCGCCAAGTCCCGCCTCTGGGGCAGCCACCATGAGCCCCCTAATGAAGCGGGGTCTTATGCCCATCTCTACGATGGCGAGGAGATAATCGGGGCCGTAGTCCGCACCAAAACGGGAGTCCACCCGGTTTACGTCTCCATCGGCCACAAGATCGACCTCCCCACCGCCATTCAGTTCATCCTTTCCTGCTGTCGAAGGTACCGGCTGCCGGAGCCTATAAGATTCGCTCATCGGGTGGCCGAAGGGCAGAAACTCAAGATAGAGGGGGAGCAAAAGTCCCTCTTCGACCTCTTGTAGCGTCAAGACTCAGCAAATCAGTTTCGTAGCGTCGGGCTCTAGCCCGACGAGAAGATGGCCTGAAAAACCTACGGAAAAAGGCGCTCCTTGCGACTAGAAAGGGTCGATGACTCTCTTCCCTACGTATACCATGTAATCCTTTCCACTTCGTCGCCCTAAAGGGCGCCGCTACAGAAATGGGTTTGGTAGCATCGGGCGCTAGCCTAACTTCTGGGGGATTCAGCCCGACAAAAGAGGGGTTGAGTTATGGACAAGGGCTTGATCGAGAAGGCAGCATCGCTCTTTCTTGAGGCCAAGCACGCTGTGGCCCTCACTGGAGCCGGGCACAGCACCCCCTCTGGCATCCCCGACTTCCGCACCCCTGGTAGTGGCCTC
>JBHIDN010000124.1:0-5338 GCA_046760125.1 Anaerolineae bacterium | reverse complement strand
CCGCCGGTTATCTCCTCGGCCAGTTCAGGGGGCAACCTATCATAGTGATCGAACTCCATGGTGAAGGTGCCCCGGCCTTGGGTCATGGAGCGCAGCACCGTGGCGTAGCCGAACATCTGGGCCAAAGGGGCCTCGGCCCGTATCACCTGGAGATTTCCCCGGGGAGTCATCCCTTCTATCCGAGCGCGACGGGCACTCAAATCCCCCACCACCTCGCCGGTGAACTCCTCCGGCACGATCACCTCTAGTTTCATGATGGGCTCCAAAAGCACGGGGGCAGCATCTTGTAAGCCACTCTTCAGAGCCATGGAAGCGGCTATCTTGAAAGCCAACTCGCTGGAGTCCACCTCGTGGTAGGAACCATCCACCAAGGCCACCTTCAAATCCACTACCGGATATCCAGCCAAGACCCCGCTCTCCATCGCCTCCCGGACACCCTTCTCTACGGCTGGGATGAACTCCCTGGGGATGACGCCTCCCTTCGTCCGATCCTCAAACTTGAACCCCTCGCCACGACCCAAGGGCTCGATTTCCAGCCAAACGTGACCATACTGGCCCCGCCCACCGGTTTGACGGATGAACCGCCCTTCGACTCGCGCGGGACGGGTGATCGTCTCCCGGTAGGAGACTTGAGGCTTCCCCACCCTGGCCGAGACCCTGAACTCTCTGAGCATCCGATCCACCAAGACTTCCAAGTGCAACTCCCCCATGCCAGAGATGATGGTTTGGCCGGTGTCCTCATCGATGCGCACGTCAAAAGTGGGGTCCTCCTCCTCCAGCCGGGCCAAAGCCACACTCATCTTCTCCTGATCGGCCTGGGTGCGAGGCTCGATGGCCACCGAGATGACCGGCTCTGGGAATCTGATCGACTCCAGCACGATGGGGTGCTTGGGGTCACAAAGGGTCTCCCCAGTGAAAGTTCTCTTCAAGCCCGCCACAGCGACTATATCGCCTGCATAGGCCATATCGACCTCTTCCCTATGGTTGGCATGCATACGTAAGAGCCGCCCCACCCGCTCTTTGGTCCCCTTGCTAGAGTTGAGGACGGAGGAACCCACTTTCAGAGATCCAGAATAGAGCCTAAGATAGGCCAACCGCCCCACATAAGGGTCGGAGACTATCTTGAAGGCCAGAGCGGCGAAGGGTTCTTTCCCATCCGCGGAACGGATCTCCTCCTTCTCCGTTTTGGGGTTGATCCCCGTGATAGGGGGGATATCCAAAGGAGAAGGGAGGTAATAGATTACCGCGTCCAAGAGGGGTTGAATCCCCTTATTTCGCAAGGCCGCGCCACAGAGGACAGGAACCAACCTCCCCTCCAACGTCGCCCGCCGCAAGGCGGCTCTCAGTTCAGGAGGCTCTATCGGCTCCCCCTCTAGAAACTTAAGGGTCAACCTTTCATCGGTCTCCGCCACTCTCTCCACCAGGATCTCTCGATATCTGGCTACCTCCTCACGCAGATGGGGTGGAACCTCCCCCACTTCCTGCCGTATGCCCAATTCATCGGCGTAGAGGAACGCCTCCTGAGAAATGAGATCCACCACCCCCACGAACTCACTCTCCACCCCGATGGGCACCTGTAGGGCTACGGGGTTGGCTCCTAACCGGTCGGCGATCATGTCGATAGTGTGCCAGAGATCGGCTCCCGGTCGGTCCATCTTGTTGACAAAGCAGATGCGAGGCACGTGGTACCGGTCGGCCTGACGCCATACCGTCTCCGACTGAGGCTCCACGCCGGCCACCCCATCGAAGACCACGATCCCCCCATCCAAGACCCGGAGGGACCGTTGGACCTCCACGGTGAAGTCGATATGACCTGGCGTGTCGATGATATTGATCCGGTGATCCCGCCAATAGCAGGTCGTAGCCGCAGCGGTGATGGTGATCCCCCTCTCCCTCTCCTGTTCCATCCAATCCATGGTAGCTGCCCCCTCATGGACCTCCCCCATGCGATGGATCTTCCGGGTATAGAAGAGGATCCGCTCCGTGATGGTGGTCTTCCCGGCGTCGATATGGGCTATTATCCCGATATTTCGGGTTCTTTCCAAAGGAAAAGGCTCAGACATCTCTTCTTTCAGCAGATCGCCTATCCTACAGGTTGGAGGGATAGGCGAAATTCTCTTCACTCCTACAACTACCAACGATAATGGGCGAACGCCTTGTTGGCCTCGGCCATGCGGTGGGTGTCCTCTTTCTTCTTGACCGCGGCCCCTGTATTCTGCGAGGCATCCCACAGTTCATGAGCCAGTTTCTCGGCCATGGTCTTGCCCGGGCGAGCCTGGGCGGCCTTCACCAACCACCGAATGGCCAAAGACTGGCGTCGGTCTCCCCGGATCTCTATGGGTATCTGATAGGTGGCCCCCCCAACCCGCCGGGGCCGGACCTCCAAAACTGGTGTAACATTTTTTATGGCCTGGTTGAAGACCTCCAAGGGGTTACGATGGAACCTATCCTCAATGATATCGAATGCATCGTAGACGATCCGCCTGGCCAGGCTCTTCTTCCCCCGCTGCATAACTCGATTGATGAAACGAGCCACCAGTTCGCTATTGTACTTCGGATCCGGTTCCACCTCCCTTCGAGGCGGCCGATAGCGCCTTGGCATCTTAACTCTCCCAGCACCTAAGAAGACTAGCCATCCTAGTCTTCTCAACTAAGCAAACCGCAATTGACGAAGCGTCCTCAAGCCATCCCCTAAAGGGCGGTCTTCTTAGGCCGCTTCGCGCCATACTTGGAGCGGCCCTTCTTACGTCCCTCTACGCCTCCAGAATCGAGGGCCCCACGGATGATATGATAACGGACGCCAGGCAAGTCCTTCACTCGACCTCCGCGCACCAAAACCACCGAGTGTTCCTGGAGCCCATGGCCTTCACCAGGGATATAAGCCGTCACTTCGATCCCGTTGGTGAGCCGCACCCGGGCCACCTTTCTCAGGGCTGAATTGGGCTTCTTGGGAGTGGCGGTCCGCACCAGAGTGCAAACCCCCCTCTTCTGAGGAGCGCCTCTCCCCTTGACCGTCTTCTGTTTAAGGGCGTTATACCGGAAGCGTAAAGCCGGGGCCTTACTCCTCTTCGCTGGCTTCTTGCGCCCCTTTTTCACCAACTGATTAATGGTGGGCAAATATATCGCTCCCTTCTTATAGACTTACAAATAATTAATTTAACCCCATTGAACCCCAAAAGTCAAACTAACTCTCTAGGCCCAAGAAACCTAGCCCCAAACGAGGGTACCTCTCCGGCCTCTCCTCCTTCCCGAATTGCATCCGATTCCCTTGCTCATCGATTACCTCCACGGCGAGCCCCAAACTTTGTAACTCTTTCACCAGAACGCGAAACGATTCTGGAACCCCTGGCTTGTCGATCGCCTCCCCCTTGACGATCGATTCATAGGTCTTCACCCGACCGATCACATCATCGGACTTGACGGTGAGCATCTCTTGCAAGGTGTGAGCCGCGCCGTAAGCCTCCAAGGCCCAGACCTCCATCTCACCGAACCGCTGCCCTCCGAACTGAGCCTTGCCGCCCAGGGGCTGCTGAGTTACCAGGGAATAGGGGCCTGTGGAGCGAGCATGGACCTTGTCCTCCACCAGATGGGCCAGTTTCATCATGTTGATCACCCCTACTGTCACCGGATGATCGAAGGGCTCACCGGTGCGACCATCGTACAGGATCATCTTGCCCGAGGTGGGCAACGGCCAACCGGTCGCTTCGCTCACCTCCTCTGCTCGCCTCTCCAGTTCCTGGCCCTCCAACTCATCGGCGGGGTAGCCGCGATGCCTCAACCAGAACCGGAGGCAAACCTCACGAGCGAGCCTATCGGCCCTCTGCCGAGCCTTCAGGGGACGAGGATCGTTCTCAAAGACCAAGATCTCCTCGGGGTCATAGCCATGTTCCTTCAACCACTCGCGAAGCACGCTACGTCGGATGTAGATATGGTCGGTCGCCAACGCTTCCTGGTCGTACTCTCCCTCCCCTAGCCAATGGGCGATATATAACCGGCGCGCCTCCTCGTCGTCCTCCAGTTCCTCCAGGTCATACTCCTGCTCCCGCAGCCATGCCCAAGCCCTCTCGGTTATCTCCTTCCAGGCTAGTTCCATCAGCCAGGCCCGTGCCAACTCAGCGGTTATCTCCCCCTCATCGGCCCCGTCGAAGACGGGTGAGATGACCCTGAAGCCAAGATGGTCCGCGGCCCAACCTAGATGGGTCTCGAAGACCTGCCCTATATTCATTCGCCCCGGGACCCCAAGGGGGTTTAGGATCAGTTCCACCGGGGTGCCATCAGCCAAAAAGGGCATATCCTCTATAGGCACCACCTTAGAGATGACACCCTTATTACCGTGGCGGCCCGCCATCTTATCCCCTTCGGTGACCTTCCTTCGTTGGGCGATGGAAACGCGCACCATCCGCTCTACCCCGGCCGGGAGGTCGTGGTTCTCTTCCCTGCTGAATTCTCTTATATCCACTACCTTCCCTTTCTCACCGTGAGGCAACCGAAGGGATGAGTCCTTCACCTCTCGAGCTTTCTCCCCGAAGATGGCACGGAGGAGTTTCTCCTCCGGGGTGAGTTCCGTCTCACCCTTGGGCGTGATCTTTCCTACCAGGATGTCCCCAGGTGCCACCTCGGCACCGATACGGATTATCCCCCTCTCGTCGAGATCCTTCAAAGCCTCCTCGCCCACGTTAGGGATATCACGAGTGATCTCCTCTGGCCCCAGTTTGGTATCTCGGGCCTCTATCTCGTGCTTCTCGATATGGATGGAGGAGTATTTATCCTCCCGGACCAGGCTCTCACTGATGAGGACGGCGTCCTCGTAGTTGCCTCCCTCCCAGGAGAGGAAAGCCACTATCACATTCTGACCCAGGGCCAACTCTCCCCTATCGGTGGAGGAGGAATCAGCGATCACCTGCCCTGCTCGCACTCGATCTCCCTTCTCCACGATGGGACGCTGGTCGATGCAGGTCCCCTGGTTAGAACGGCGGAAACGCTTGAGGGGGTAAACCTTCTCCCCATCAGCCCCTTTCACCACGATTCGCTCTGAGGTGACACTTATCACCTCCCCATCTTCTTCGGCCACCAGCACCTGACCGGAATCGAGAGCCGCCTGGTACTCTATCCCTGTGCCCACCAAGGGAGCCTCAGGGCGCAAAAGAGGCACCGCCTGGCGCTGCATATTGGAGCCCATCAACGCTCGGTTTGCATCGTCATGCTCTAGGAAGGGGATGAGAGCCGCGGAGACACTGACGATCTGCTTGGGCGAGACATCCATGAAGTCCACCTCATCAACGGGAGCCAGGAAGAACTCCTGTCCCCGCCGCACCGGCACCCGATCCTCGATGAACTG
>JBHIDN010000123.1:0-5354 GCA_046760125.1 Anaerolineae bacterium | reverse complement strand
CCGCAGAGGATACACTCCTCGGTGATCTTATAAGCCATCTAAGTTACCTCCCTTTTGTTGTTTTGGAATGCTCGAAGGCGGACAACATTATATCAGATTTTGCTCCCTTTGTAAACCTGACGGTATCCCTCACGTCAAAGGCGACAAATAGATGGCAGAGGGGTTCGCATATCGAGGCCCAAGTGAGGCCGCTCATAGTGAAAGCACTCTAGGTATCCTCGGACCTCCTTCTGTAGTTCTTCCCCTCGCTGGCTCATACTTGCACCAGCCAGGGCACTCTTTCCCCACGTGCTTGCGATAAGGTCTGGCCAAGCGATGACGCTGAGCGTAGCAACCTACCTTACTCTTCCCCCTACAGGATCCGGGGGGACAGCCAGCGTGGGTTCAGCATCTGAAGGAATAGATGGTGGCCCGATGCATTCCCCACCCGCTGGGCGATGACCGGCACCTTCCTACAAGATGGTGAGCCTGTCCCCTGGCCCAAGTCGCCTGCCCTGGTACGTGGCAGGCCAGGGATCGCTGGCTCACCATAACCCCGGCCCTATGGAGTTCCCGTGCTAACTCAGGTTGTGTCTCCTCAAGGATCCCGGCGGGAAAAGTTCCCATTGCCACTCCTGTGTGCAGGTTTGGTTGGCACATTCAACTCTACCACAGTTGTCGCCTTTTTAAGGAGACTAACCGGGCTTACACGTGGGGTTGAATGGCGTAGATGCTCGCCCGAGACAAACTCGGACGCTACTCTCTCTGGCGGCGTTTCAACGCCTCCCTCACTGCCTGGTGATCGCTCCAGGGGTATTCGGTGGTCCCGAAGCACATCGACTTCTCGTGGCCTTTCCCGGTGATGATTACCAGGTCGCCAGACTCGGCCCTGTCGATGGCGAACTGGATCGCTTCCCCTCGGTCGCCGATCCGCCAGAAGTCGGTGCCCTCCTCTCGCCCCGCTTTCTCGCACCCTCGAGCGATCTCTTCCATTATGGCTTTCAGGTCCTCGGTTCGAGGGTCCTCAGCAGTGATGATGACCCTATCCGCTAGTTGGCCGGCTATCTCTCCCATCATGGGCCGCTTAGCCCGGTCGCGCAGCCCGGCACAGCCGAAGACCACAAAGAGCCGGCCACGAGCCATGAATCGGGCTATCTCCAGGGCGTGGCGCAAGGCGTTGGGCGTATGGGCGAAGTCTATTATCACTTGGAAAGGTTGGCCCAGGTCTATCTTCTCCATACGACCGGGAACACCGGACATGCGACTAACGCCCTCTTGTATGGCTCCAGGGGAAACCTCCTGGGAGGTAGCAACGGCGATAGCGGCCAAAAGGTTGTAAACGTTGAACTCACCTACTAGAGGCGAGCGGATGGGGAGGGAGCCAGTGGGGGTCTGAGCGGTGAAACGGGTGCCGGTGGGGAGGAGGGCTATGGCCTCGGCGGTCACATCTGCTGGGTGGTGGAGGCCGTAGGCTATCTGTTTGTCGGCGGGGATCTCCTTCAGGTAGTTGAAGGAGAGGTCATCAGCGTTGAGCACGGAGACCTTGGAGACATTAGGCTTCCGAGCGGAGGTGGCCAGGCTTTTGAACAATCGGGCCTTGGCCTCTCGATACTCCGCAAAACTCTTATGATAGTCCAAGTGCTCATGGGTGATGTTGGTGATGGCGGCCACGTCGAAGTGGCAGGCTTCAAGGCGATATTGGGCCAGGCCATGGGAGGTGACCTCGATGACGGCGTACCCACACCCTGCCTGCACCATCCGGGCCAAGAGATTTTGTAACTCTAGAGCCTCGGGGGTGGTGGTATGGAGACCGGTCTCCATCTCTTCATCACCGATGATGGCATTAACGCTGGTCACCATCCCTGCCGGTTGCCCCGCCACCTCCAAGATAGCACGCACAAGGCTTACAGTGGTCGTCTTGCCGTCGGTCCCCGTGACGCCGATAAGGCGCAACCCTCGGGAGGGGAAGCGATACCAAGCAGCAGCCAAGTGGGCCAAGGCCTGCCTGGAATTGGGAACGACGATGAGGGGTAGATCTACCTCGGGGACGGTGGCTACTTCCTCCACCACCAAGGCCCTTGCCCCCCGCGCGAGAGCCTCTGGTATGAACTGGTGGCCGTCGTACTCTGACCCCCTTAGGGCCACAAAGAGATGGCCAGGCTTCACCTGGCGGGAGTCGCTGGCGATGCCGGTGATCTCTATATCTTGTTCGCTGGTTTTTGGCCAGGGGAGAGAAGTCAAGAGTTCCCGCAGCCTCACCCTCCCTCTTCCTCCTGTCCTTGAAGGCGAACCACCTGAGCAGGGAATGAGGTCTTGATCCCCTCCTCCTCGAAGACGCGCAAGATCTCCTCTATCACCTCAGACTTAGTGGTTCTCATCTTGCGGGGATCATCCACGTAGAAACGGAGTTCCATAAGCACGTCATAGTCTCGGATCTCCCGGAGGACCACCTGGGGCTCCCGCGGAGACTTGGAGACGTTGGGATCTCGATCCACTATCTCCTTAATGGCAGCCATAGCCCGCTTTACGTTCTCGAGATCGGGAACCAGACCCAGGCGTACTCTCACTCGCAGGTTCGGGCTCTCGCTGTGGCTGAAGTTGACCACCACGTCTTTGGTGATCACTGAGTTGGGCACGGTGAGGAGCACCCCATCGGTGGAGCGAACCCTGGTGCTGCGAAGGCCGATCTCCACCACGTCGCCCCAGCGGCCGTAGTCTCCGCCGATGCTCTTGGGCAATAGTATCCGGTCTCCCACGGCGAAGGGACGGTCCATCATGATGGTGAAGCCAGCCAAGGTGTCGGCCAAAACGGTTTGGGCGGCTAGAGCGATGGCTAGGGAACCAACCCCCAGGGTGGCTACCAGGGCGCTGATATCGAGACCGAAGTGGGCGAGGATCATCACCAGCACGATGGCGGTGAGAGCGATCTGGAGTAGCCGCCGGAGGAAGGGCACCAGTTCATCGTCGATTTTAGTGTCGGTCTTGACGGCTACGTTCTGGGAGTACCACTCCAAGAGCCTCTTAAGAATCTGGTATGTCAAGTAGTAGCCCACCAGGAGGAAGGCCACAAAGAGAGCGTCGTCAAATATCTTCATTCCAGCCACATCCAGGAAGAGGGTCAGTTGCCTGATGGCGATCTGGAAGCCGATGAGGGTTATGACCAAGAAGAGAGGTACGCGCAAGGTATCGATGATCAGATCATCCAAGGTGGTCTTCGTCCGGCCGGCCAACCGGACGATCACCCGGTCAATAAGGAGCATCGCTATCCGACCCAGGATAGCCGCGGCGATGACGATGAGGGCGGCGATGCCCAGTTGACGAAGGGCCTCTGACGAGATCAACATCTTGCCACCTCCTCTCTCTAGTATACCACAAAGGGCAGCCCAACTGCAGCGCTGCCCTATCGCTTAGGCTGAAGGGGTGCTACCAGGGGAGCATAGCCACCGGTTGCATGGAGCGAGTAGCCAAGTTGATGAAGGGCTGGGGGTAGAGGCCCATGATGAGGGTCATAGCCATGGTGACGGCCACCGCCAAGACCAGGGTGGCGGGTATCGGAAGGCTTGTCTCCTCCTTGGGCGGGAGGAAGAACATATGGCGGACTACGTTGAAGTAGTAGTAGAGGGAGATGACACTGTTGAGCACGCCGACGGCAGCCAGGAAGTAGAAGATATTCTGGCCCATCTGGACGGCGGCCCCGAAGACGAAGAGTTTTCCCAGGAACCCTCCGGTGGGGGGTATCCCGGCTAGGGACATGAAGAAGACGACCAAGGCGGTGGCCAAAAATGGGGCCCGGCGGAGGAGCCCGGCGTAGTCGGCGATCTCGTCTGAGCCGGTGACATGGGAGAAGGCCACCACGGCCACGAAGGCCCCCAGGTTGGTGAAAAGATAGGCCAGGATGAAGAGGAGCACCCCCGTTATCCCCACCGTCCCTGGCCCTGCAGCCACGACGCCCAAGAGTATGTACCCCACTTGAGCGATGGAGGAGTAGGCCAGCATCCTCTTGATATTCGTCTGTTGGATAGCCACCAGGTTACCGAAAGTCATGCTCACTAGCGATATGCCGGAGAGGATGGCTACCCAATCGATCTGATAGGTGGGAAGAGCGGTCAAGAAGACACGAATTAGGACAGCGAAGCCGGCGGCCTTGGGGCCCACGGAGAGGAAGGCGGCTATGGGGGTGGGGGCTCCCTCGTAGGCGTCGGGGGTCCATTGGTGGAAGGGGACGAGGGATATCTTGAAGCCGAAGCCGGCCAGCATGAAGATGACAGCGGGCAAGATCAGCCAAGGCGTAGAGGCCGCAGGGGAGGCGGGGAAGAGGAGGGCGTTTCTGATCTCCGCCAGGTTGGTGGAGCCGGTTATCCCATAGAGGAGAGAGATGCCGTAGAGCATCACCGCCGAGGTGACAGCGCCGTAGAGGAAATATTTGATCCCCCCTTCGCTAGACTTAGGATCCCCCCTCAGATACCCCACCAGAACATAGGAGGTAAGGCTCAGGAACTCCAAGGAGAGGTAGATCATGACCAGATCGCTCGCTCCGACCAGGAGGGTTATGGCCAAGGTGGCCAAGAGGAGCAGGCCGTAGAACTCGCCCCTATAGGGTGTCTTTTCTTTCATGAAAGCGATGGAGGAGAGGATCACCAGTCCGGTGGTGAGGCAGGCGATGATCTTGAAATACAAGGCGAAGGAGTCCACGGTGAGCATCTCTGAGAAGAGCGACCCCTGGGTGCCAAAGAGGGAAGCGGTGACCACGATGGCCAGGATCAAACCCCCTATAGCCAGGTAGGCCAAGGTGTCTTTGAGCCTCTTGAAAACCAGATCCAGCCCCAAGACTAGGAGGGCGAAGATGGTTAGCGTGATCTCCGGCGATAGAAGACGCAAGTTTTCGAGCCAGGGCAAGGGGAAAACCTCCTACAGTCCGCTCAGCAACTTCACCACCGTCCCGTTGATGAGATTAAGGATGGGGGTGGGATAGAGGCCAAAGAGGACCATGAAGAAGAGAAGCGGAGCCATGGCTATTACCTCCCAGCGGTACATATCCGGGAGTTTGGCCCATTTCTCGTTCGTGGGCCCCAAGAAGATCATTTGGATCACCTTCCAGAGGAACATGGCCGCGGTGACCACCAAGCCGCTGACGGCGATGGCGGCGATGGGGGTGATGAGGGCTAACGATCCCCGGAAGACCAAGAACTCGCTTATGAAGCCCGCTAGCCCGGGCAAACCGAGGGAGGCCAAGGCGGTGGCGGTAACGATGCCGTAATATACAGGCATCGTCACCCCCAGCCCCCCAAACTCCTTCAAATCTCGGGTATGGGCGCGTTCGTATATGACCCCCACCAGGAGGAAGAGTCCCCCGGTGATGATGCCATGGTTGAACA
>JBHIDN010000122.1:0-5358 GCA_046760125.1 Anaerolineae bacterium | reverse complement strand
GATCAAGCCGGTGTTGATGAGGAGAAGTCCCCACTCCTTATCGCTTCTGGCTTCCTGAGGCAGAAGGCGGCTTCGCGCTTCATTGATCTTTCCCACCCTCTCTAGAAGGTTGCGCAGGTTGGAGGCTTGGCCGTCGAGGGAGACATGGACTAACATCCCTTCCCTGAAATATAGACTTGCTTGACTGTTGCCCTCTCCGAGGGTCAAGGCTCCGGTCTTTTTAGCCAGGCTAACCAGGTTGAGGAGTTGAGTGAGGCTGAAATCCTTCAAACTACCTCGCAAAGCCATAATTACCCTCTCAAAAATTGATTATACGTGCATTAGGTGACTAAGTCAACATTACCTAAAGGCTATTTGCCTCCTCACGGGGGTTGACTTAAAAGGGAGCAGCCGTTAGAATCGTTCTAAAAAGCGGAGGGGGCAAATGGTCGAGGAGTTTGAAAGGGATATCGAGGCTTTTACTCAGGAGGAGACTCGCGAATTCTATCTAGTAGGGGCCGGGCTGAAGAAGGAACTGGAACTGGCACCCATCTATGAGCGGTACGCCCATCTCTTCAGTCTAGATGCCGTGAAGCGGACTTTGGATCAGGCGATAGATAAGCGGAGGAGATATATCGCTGAGTTTCTAACTCTGGGCTACCTAGAGAACAAGGTGAAGAGCCTCACCGAGGAGATCACTAACGCTATGCTTCGGGCGACGGTGGAGTGGGATGGGGAGGAGATACCTTATCTGAATCTACCCCTCCTCATAGCCAATGAAGCCCGGATGGAGAGGCGTCATCGGTTGGATGAATTGAGGCGCGAGGTGACAGCCACCGCCAACCCAGAACGAAGAGAGAGGTGGGGGGAGCTCCATAGTGAGGCCGAGGGTCTGGGCTTCCCCAATTACGTGACTTTGTGTGATCAACTGAGGGGGCTCAGTCTAGCCTGGCTATCGGAGCAGATGCAAACCCTACTAGATGAGACCGGAGAAATATATTTCTCTCATCTCGGCTTCTTCCTAGATAGTATGGGGGTGCCAGAGGCCGAAGCCACTACAGCGGATATAGCCTATCTCTTCCGAGCGCCCCAGTTCGACACCTTCTTCCCTCAAGGACAGATGATCCCTTCGTTGGTGAAAACCTTGGCTGGGGTGGGGATCGATCTCTATCGACAAGAGAACCTAGAACTGGACACCGAGCCTCGACCGCTCAAATCCCCTCGGGCTTTCTGCGCTCCCATCCGGGTGCCAGAGGAGGTGAAACTGGTCATCAAGCCCCAGGGAGGACGGGAGGATTACGAGTCTCTCTTTCATGAGGCCGGCCACGCTGAGCATTTCGTCAATACCCGGGCGGATCTTCCCACCGCCTTCCGGAGGATGGGCGATAACTCCGTCACCGAGGGGTATGCCTTCCTTCTGGCCTATCTTATGATCAATCGCCGCTGGTTAAGCCGCATTCTAGGGGTGGAGGGGGGAGGGGAGTATTTGAGGCTGGCCCTTTTCAGCAAACTCTATTTCCTCCGCCGATATGCTAGCAAACTCCTCTATGAGCAAGAACTCCACACCGACTTGGCCGGGGCGGAGAAGAGATACGTCTCTATTCTAGGTGAAAACCTGGGCGTGAAGATCGGGCCGGAGTATTACCTAGACGACGTCGATGACGCCTTCTATGTGGCCCAATACCTACGGGCCTGGATCTTCGAGGTGCAGATGCACCGCTATCTGGAGGAGCGGTTCGGTTATCTTTGGTTCACTAGCCCGGAAGCGGGCCGTTACCTGGTTAGCCTCTGGCAGCAGGGCCAGGAGTTCACCGTCGATGAATTGGCTGCGGATATGGGATACGAGGGCTTAGATATCGGGCCCCTGTTGGAGGAGTTAACCTCGTTTTAGGGTTCCACCTCTTAACCGGATAGGGAACCCATAGAGAGAGGATCAACTAGATTGGGAAGTTCGCTTCATCGCTTCTTTTTCCCTGAGGAGACCGATCACGCCTTCAGGAGGCGAATTCTTATCTTGCTGGTGATCGGCCTGCTCATCCGCCTTATCCTTATGCCCATCGCCTTCCATCCTGATCTCTTCTGGGTTACCTATCGGGCGCACCTTCTGGCCCTCCACGGAGAGGTAAACGCCGATCTTTTGGTGCAACCCATCCCCCTGCTTCTCTACGGAACTGTCATCTGGATCTTCCAATCCGTTCTCTCGCCGCAAGAGCTCATCTGGCCCGACCTCTGGGCCAGCATGGGCCAGGGGGGCTTCCAAGGGGCCTTCGACTTGCGTATGCAGATCGCCAAAGCCCCCGGTATCCATCTCACTCTCTTTCTTCTCAAACTGCCCCACCTTCTCTTCGACTTCGCCTCTGCCTTCTTACTCCTGGCCCTACTAAGAAAGAGGCCCTCGGGCGCTCTTTTGGCCCTGGCCTTCTGGCTGCTAAACCCCATCGGTCTCTATATCTCGTACCTCTACGGGCGCTACGATGTGGTGGCGGGCACCTTTATGCTCCTGAGCCTCTATCTGTTGACCCGCTCCCGTCCCCTCTCCTCTCTGGCAACCCTGGCCCTTACCTTGCTCACCCGGCTGATAGACCTGGCTGTGGCCCCTTTCTTTTTCCTCAGCGCTTTTCTGCAATTGGCCAGACAGCGGCGACTTTTGCTTGGCTCTCTAGTGACGATTGGGGTTGCCTTGCTGACTCTAATCACTGGGATGCTGCCAAAACTTCTATCCTTGCTGGATCGCATTCACGGCCAGTTTCTACTCATGGCCCGACTCCCCATCCTTCTGAATGACGCTCTTCTCATCTTCGTCATCGTCTATGGCATGCTCTTCTTCAGCAGCCTGGAACAGGAGCTCTCCTCCCCGGTGACGGTGCGCAAATATGCCACTATGGCCCTGCTCATTATGTTCTCCTTGGCCTTCTTCAACCCACAGTATTTCTTCGCTGTGTTGCCTCTCTTGGCCCTGGAGATCGCCGAACAGCCCCGTCTTCTCCTCTACCATCTGGTACAGATCGCTGGCTACGCCGTCTACCTTCTCAACTGGCAGACCCAGACCACCACCTGGCTATTTCTGCCCCTCAACCCCCGCTTCTTCTCCCGCCTTCCCGACCCCTGCACTCTCATCCAGTCCTACATCACCCCCAGGGCCTTCATCGCCATCTTCCGCAGCCTGCTCAGCGCCGCATCCCTTTGGATGGCCTATCTGATCTACCGCTCCCTGCCAAAGAAGGGTGCATAGCCTGATCCACTGCGAGCGGCTTGCCGACGCGGGGCCAAGAACGCATCGGCGATCCCCTCAAGTTTCAGCCCTTCCCCCATGGCAACGGCTTTCCGGCCCACGTCGTGGCCCGCACTATCCAGAATATGGCGGGAGGAGGGGGCACGAGGATCTGTTCCACGTGGGCGGCCAGGCGGGTTGCCTCCCTGGCCAGTTGGTGAACCTAAAGATCTGGAGGGTGTTCCAGAGCGCCCGGTCCATATCGAAGGCGTTGGAGTAGAGGGTCTCAGGTCTCCGATATAGAGGGCGATGAGGTTGAGAATCGCCCCTTTTCTCACCCTTTGCGACACAAGGCCATCACCCAAGGGAAGGAGTAGGCCACCTTCTCGATTTCGAAGTACCCCTCCAGGAGGCGGATGAACTCTCCAGCCGTCCAGTTATGGATATGCTCTAGGTCGTTGCCCCAGGCTCGCAAGTTCTTGCCTCTCAACAGATTGGCTAGCCTGAAGAAGGGCTCGTGGGGGACGCTGATCAAGCAGTGGCAGGAGGTCACCCTTCTCAACTCCTCAAGAGCGGGATGGGGGTCGGCAAGGTGCTCTAGGACCTCTAAACAGAGTATCAGGGGGAAGGCGTGGGAGGCGAGGGGCAGGTCTCGAATATCGCTCAGGTAGAAATCAGAGTTGGGGTTCCTCTCTCTCGCTTCTAGCAAGGAGGAGAGATCGTTATCCACCCCTTGGATATAAAAGTCGCTATCCAGCCGCTCGATGGTGAACCCTTCGCCACAGCCGGCATCGAGGATGCGGATAGCCCCCGTCTCTCTCACCAGTTCTCCCACCCGCTGGTGAAAACGCCGGATGAGATACTGTTGCAGAGGGTTGGGGTTAAGATATTTCTGATAGTTACCGCGGCGGCTGTAAGGGGGTCGGCGGCTAGCCATCATGAACTCTTTCCCTTGCTTAATCCGCTTACCTATCGCTGGGTGGCTATAGAGAAGAAACTCCACCCAGGGCTCAGGCTCCACCTCGGCCAGGTTCTGATTGGCCAACCTAGCCATCACGGAGATGAAGGCTTCTGGCTTGCCGGTCATCTCTAAAGCGTACCGGTCCGCAGCCCATTCCCGGGAACGGGAGTAGAGGTTGGCCAAAGGGGTGGTTAGCACCAGAAAGGCGCCCACAGTCAGAGCGAAGAGGGGCAAGGCGGCGATATCATGGGGGGCCTCAAAGGCCAAAAGAGGGACTCCCCAGTTCAAGGCCAAATGAGTTAGATAGAATCCGAGCAGTATAAGCGCCGATTGAAGGATGATGCCCCGGGCCATGTCACCATGGGCATGGTGACCCAACTCGTGGGCCAAGACGGTCTCTATCTCATCGGGGGTGTAACCCTTATAGAGGGTGTCGCCCAATACGATGCTCCGGGTATTCCCCAGGCCTATGAGGGCGGCGTTTGCTGCCCTGGTCTTGCTGCTGAGATCTATGGTGAAGACACCTTGCACCTTGGTGCCCGCTCGTTCAGCCAGGTCGGTGAGCCTCTTTGCGATCTCTCCCTCAGGCAGGGGTGTGAGCCGAAAGAAGAGGGGGAGAACGAGGACCGGGGCTAAATTGGTGAGGAGGATGGTGAAAAGTAAGATAAAGAGGCCGGCTATCAACCACCAAAGGGAAGGAAAGGCTCGCAACAGGTAGTAGATCACCTCCAGGATTAGGGTCCCCAAGAGGAGGCCCAAAAAGAGGCTCTTGACACGGTCGAGCCCCCACCCTTTATGGGTCTGGGTGGAGAGGCCATACCGGTGGGGGAGGACGAAGCCACCGTAATACTCCAGAGGGAAGAGCAATATTCCGTAGATTAGAGCCAAGGCCCAAAAGTAGAAAGCCACCGCCAGGAAGGGGTGGGAGGTCAAGCCTAGGGACCAAGCCTTGAGGGCTTGGGATGGCCCTCGGAGGAAGGCGAGGAGGTATATACCTCCTAAAGCCAGGTCTGCCAAAAGCAAGCGGTGTCTGAGGCAGGCGTACTCCTTAGCCTTCTTCTGTCTAGTAAGATCTATCTCTTCCTCGGTCAGAAGGGTCTTTTCTTCCATGGGCCACTTTTGGTTCGTTGCGCTCAAAGGAGCAAAATGCTAGAATTGGATGCTATGATAGTAACATAAGGGGGTGGCGAGCGTCAAACTGCGAAAC
>JBHIDN010000121.1:0-5377 GCA_046760125.1 Anaerolineae bacterium | reverse complement strand
CATCTTAGGCCTCCCGGTAAAGAGCGAGATAGGGTTATTGCTTCTCATAGGGTTGCCCATCGGCGGCGGGTGGAATCGCTCGTCCCACAACGCCGGCCAGGACGATCATGGTAGCCAGGTAAGGAGCCATGAGGAGGAACTCAGAGGGGATAGGCACTTGTAAGATAGCCAACTTGACCTGCAGGGAGTCGGCGAAGCCGAAGATGAGGGAGGAAGCGAAGGCGCCGAAGGGGGTCCATTTGCCGAAGATCATAGCCGCCAGGCCGATGAACCCCTTCCCCGCGGTCATCAGTTCATCGAAGCGGCCTGCGGAGACGAGGGTGAAGTAAGCCCCGCCTAACCCGGCTATAGCGCCTCCTATGATGACGTTTATATACCGGGTGCGGAAGACATCTATCCCTAGAGTATCGGCGGCCAGGGGGTGCTCGCCCACGGCCCTGCTCCTGAGCCCCCAACGGGTATAGAAGAGGATCAGATGGGTAGCGCCCATCAGGACGAGCATGAGATAGATGACAAAGTTGGTGGCGAAGAAGACGGGGCCCAAGACGGGGATGCGAGAGAGGAGAGGGATGGGGATGGGCGGGAAGGTAGGGGCGGCGTTCAGGTCCTGGTAGATGGTGAGGAAGCGAGCGCTCAGGAAACTAGTAGCACCCGCGGCAAAGATATTGATCACCGTGCCGCTGACGATCTGGTCGACCTGGAAGCGGATCGACAGGACAGCCAGAAGTGCCGCCAAGAGAGCACCGGTGAGGATAGCGGCCAAGACCCCCACGAACAGGTTGCCGGTGGCGCTAGCCGCCACCACGGCTGTCAAAGCGGCGCTGAGCATCATCCCCTCGATGGCGATATTTATCACCGCCGCTCGCTCACACCAGACCCCGCTGAGAGCACCCAAGGCGATGGGGGTGGCGCGCAAGAGCGTGCTCACTAGCATCCCCGTCAAACTGAAGGCCCGTCCCCGGGCCCCCCAAGTGAGGAAGGCGAAGATGAAGAGGAAGATGATGAGGCCCAGGATCAGGTTAGCAGCCTTGAAGCCTCGGGCCAGCTGCCAGCCTCCCAGGAAGGCGGAGAGGAGCCCCAAGAGGTAGATGGTGGACCGAACAGGGAGAGCCAGGTCTGGGATCTTTATAGCCTGGCCGAAGTTGAGAACGAAGGTGGCTCTCTGGCCGGATTCGGTGCTGGGAACGAAGAGGAAGATCATAGCCAGGCCCAGGGCGGCGAAGAGGAAGCCCATAAGCCGTTCCCGCTGGAATATGGTGATGGAAAGACGTCTAACGGCGGCGGCCATGACTCACCCTCCCCAACCTCGGGTAAAGACCACCTCGATCTCCCGCTCCGCCCTGATGCGGTAGATGAGGCGAACCAGGGCCGGGGCGGCGATGAACATGATGATCATCGCTTGGAGTATCTGGATGATGTCGATAGGGATACCTAAGATCTGCATCTTCGATGCTCCAGCACGGAGGGTACCGAAAAGGAGCGCTGCCAAGACCACGCCAACGGGGTGGCTCTTTCCTAGAAGGGCCAGGGCGATGCTGTCGAAGCCGTAGCCATAGGAGAAGCCCTGAGCCATAGAGTGGTTGACCCCCAGGACTTGGGTGGCTCCCGCCAAGCCCGCCAAGGCACCACTGAAAGCCATAGCCAAGACGAAGTTCTTGGTGATGCTCATCCCCGCGTACCGGGCCGCATCCGGGTTCGCTCCTACGGTGCGGATCTCGAAGCCCATAGTCGTCTTCCAGAGAAACCAGAGGACGAAGGCCGCCACCCCCAGGGCCAAGAAGAAGCCAGCGTGGAAGCGGAGGGGAGGGCCGAAGAGGCGAGGTAGATAGGCGGTGGGCTCTATGGGGGGGCTCACCGGGTTGTAGCCGCTTCTCTTCATAGGTCCGGTGAGGAGGTAGTCACTAACGCGGAAGGCGATATAGTTCATCATTATGGTATTGATCACCTCATGGGCTCCCGTTCGGGCTTTCAGCCAGCCGGGGAACGCTCCCCACAGGGCGCCTCCCAACGCCCCGGCCAGGAGGGCCAAGGGGAGATGGATAAACCAAGGAAGCCCCTTGATGGCATACCCCACCCAGACCGAGGTGAGCCCTCCGATCCAGAGTTGTCCCTCGGCTCCGATGTTGAAAAGTCCACACCTGAAGCCCAGGGCCACAGCCAAGCCGGCGAAGATATAGGGGACGCTATTGGTGAGGCTCTCGCTCAAGGGGTAGACTGCCTTCCGAAGGAGGGTTGTATCCCCTGTCTGGACTAAAGCGGAGAAGCCTCGGTAAAGATCCGAGGGGCTGCCTATAGAACCCTTGAAGAGGGCACCATAAGCGGCAGAGACGCTCTTCCAGGTGGCCTGCAGCGCCCGCCCCGGCTCTTGGAAGAGGTTGGCGTAGGCGCTCAAGACCTCCATATCGGAGAGCACGATGAAGAGGCCGCTGATGACTAGAGCGGTAAAAATAGCCAAGAAGGGCACGAGCAGAGGCTGTAGAAAGCGACGCCAACGGGGTGTTGACTTCTCAGCCCCCTCCGGTCCCTTCTTCTCCCCTTCCACAGCCAATCTCTACCTCTTCTTTTAGGCGGCAACCTTCTCGGGAAGCCGCTGGGCGCCAGCCATGAGAAGCCCCAACTCCTCTCTGGTAGCCTCCTCCGCGGGGAGGATGGCTACGATCTTCCCCTCATACATCACGGCGATCCGGTCCGAGAGAGCCATCACCTCATCCAGTTCGGGGGAGACGAGGAGGACAGCACATCCTTCGTCGCGCTTCTCCATGATCCGCTGGTGGATATATTCGATGGAGCCCACATCCAAGCCTCGGGTTGGTTGAGCGGCGATGAGCAAGCGGATAGGGCGGGAGAACTCCCGGGCCACGATGGTCTTCTGCTGGTTGCCGCCCGATAGGCTAGCGGTAGTGATGAAGATGCTGGGGGTGCGGATGTCAAAGTCGTTCACCAGTTGCCGGGCGGTAGCGATCACCGCATCATCATGGATCACGATACCATCGGCGAAAGGGGGCAGATAGTAGGTATTGAGCACCAGGTTATCTAATAAGGGGTAACTGAGGACCAAGCCATCCCTTTGCCGATCCTCTGGCACGTGGGCCACCCCTTTCTCTAGGACCTGACGAGGGGCAGCGTGGGTGGTATCCTCCCCCAAGATCCGCACTTCGCCTGACTCCACCGGCCGCAGGCCGGTGAGAGCCTCGACTAACTCGGTTTGCCCGTTGCCCTGCACTCCGGCTATGCCCAAGATCTCCCGTGCCCGAACATCGAAAGAGACGCCGTCCACGGCGACATTCCCCCGGTCGTCCCTCACCTTCAAATCTCGGACCTCTAGAACTACCTCCCCCACAGTGATGGGTTTCTTCTCTACCTCTAGGATCACCTCTCTTCCCACCATCATAGCCGCCAGTTCCCGTTCCGAGGTCTTCTCGGGCTTGGTGGTGCTTACCACCCTTCCATCACGGAGCACGGTGATCCGGTCAGCGATGGTTAAGACCTCCTTAAGTTTGTGGGTGATGAAGATAATAGATTTGCCCTGGGCTACCAGGGAGCGCATGATAGCGAATAAATCCTCTACTTCCTGGGGGGTGAGGACGGCGGTGGGCTCGTCGAGGACTAGGATATCCGCCTCTCGGTACAGGATCTTGATGATCTCTACTCTCTGCTGGACGCCAACGGGGATATCCTTGATGTAGGCTTCGGGATCCACCTCCAAACCGTACTGTTTTGATATCTCTCTTATCCGTTGTGCGGCCTGCTCCCGGTTGAGGAAGAAGCCGTATTTAGTCGATTCCACCCCCAGCATGACGTTCTCGGTGACGGTGAAGACGGGGACAAGCATAAAATGTTGGTGAACCATGCCTATCCCCTGGGCTATGGCGTCTGAGGGGCTATGGATCTCTGCCTTGCGACCTCGGATGAAGATCTCGCCTTCGTCGGGGGTATAAAGGCCGTACAGGATATTCATAAGGGTGGTCTTTCCGGCCCCATTCTCCCCTAGGAGGCCCAGGATCTCACCTTCTTCCAGGGTTAGGTCGATATGGTCGTTGGCTAGGACGCCGGGAAAGGCTTTGGTGATATTGCGCAGTTCAAGAACGGGGGGCATGCCGCTCCTCTTTCAGGCAAGGTCGGCGGCGCTCTTAAAGCACCGCCGACCCATCCACCTTACGTACTTCTCTACTCTGGCAGAGGCCAGCCAGTGTCGATGGTACCGTCTATGATCCCTTGCTTGATGGTCTCTAGTTCGTCTTTCACCTCTTGGGGCACATCGTCATCGAACTCATGGAAGGGCGAGATGCCCACACCGTCGTTGGCCAGGGTACCTACGTAGACGCCACCCTCGAAGGTACCATCTATGACCGCTTTAATGGCGTCGAAGACGGCCACGTCCATCCGTTTCTCCACGCTGGTGAGTATGATAGAGGTGTATTCAGGTGCAGAGACGGTCCAGTCGACATCCACGCCGATGATCATGCAGTTGCCACGCTCCACGCAGGCTGCTGCCGTCCCCAGGCCTACCGGCCCAGCCACGGGCATGATGATGTCCGCTCCCTCGTCCATGAGGGACTCACCGATCCTCCGTCCGTCGTCGGTGCTCTCGAAGTTGCCGGCGAAGACCCCGGTCTTGGTGGCGCTATCCCAGCCGAGTAACTCCACGTTGGTGCCATGCTGCTGGTTGTAGTATTTGATCCCGTGCTCGAAGCCCACCATGAAGATGTCGACAGGGGGGATCTCGATGCCGCCGAAGGTGCCCACCTTGCCCGTCTTGGTCATAGCCGCGGCCACATAACCAGCCAAAAATGCCGCCTCATCGGTGGCGAAGGTGAGGCCCAAGACGTTGGGTATCGTTGGGTCGTAGGCGAAGTCCACGATAGCGAAGTTGGTATCTGGATTAGCCTTCGCTGCTTCGGCGGTGGCATCGCCCAAGAGGAAGCCCACGGTGACGATGAGGTCGTAGCCCTCCCGCAGGAACTCCTCGATGTTAGGGGCGTAGTCGGTCTGGGCCTGGGACTCTAAGTATTTGCCTTCGATGCCCAACTGGTCGATGGCGTCTTGCACCCCTTTCCAGGCCGTGGCGTTAAAGGAGCGGTCATCGATGCCGCCGACATCGGTCACCTGTCCTACTTTGATCACCTTGGGGGTGGGTGTAGCCGCCGGAGCACAAGCGGAGAGCAATAGCGTTATGACAACCAGCAGGGAGAGAAACCCCATAACCTTTCGCATTTCAGGTTCTCCTCCTTCTTTGAGATGGTTTAGTCCGATCCCGGTATCTCTTCTCGATCCGTCACCTCCTTTCTGGTGAGAAGACAACCTTTGTCTGGTAGATCTATCATCGTTCATTATATCCCATTTCCAAAGGCGAATCAAGGCTTTATAGAAAGTTCTA
>JBHIDN010000120.1:0-5395 GCA_046760125.1 Anaerolineae bacterium | reverse complement strand
TCGCCGACCTTCACTTCGCCCAAAGGAACCCCTTTCTTAACCGGTGGAAGAGACTGTAGTCTCTCCTCCAGATCGGTGAGTTTGGCTTCTACTTCAACCGGTCTTTTCTTCGCTTCTGCTACTAGGCGGCGGATCTCCTCCCTTGCCTCCCTTAACTCTCTCCGCGCTTGCTTCCGAGCCTCATTGATGACCTCCCGGCGGGAGCCCTCTAAGGCTTTGAGTTCCTCCGCTAGTTCCCTCTCCTTCCCTTCGACCTCTTCTCTTGCTGCTTTCGCTGCTTGGGCTGCCGCCAACGCCTCCTCGCGGGCCCTCCTTATATCGTCCAGATAGCTCTCTACTTCCAGATCCTCCCGGGAGATGAGCCTCCTCGCCTCCCTCACCACCCCTTCATCGAGCCCCAAAAGAGTGGCTATGGCTAAGGCGTTGCTCTGGCCGGGGAGGCCGATGCTCATCACGTAGGTAGGAGCCAGGGTCTCTAGATCGAACTCCACAGAGGCGTTCTCCACCCCAGGGGTTATATGGGCATAACTCTTCAATTCAGAGTAATGGGTGGCCACGAAGGAGGTGATCTTTCTGTGGCGGAGATGATCTAAGATGGCTCGTGCCAGGGCTGAACCCTCCACCGGATCCGTGCCGGCCCCTAGTTCATCGAGCAACACCAAACACCTCTCATTGGCTCGGGCTAGGATGGTCACGATGTTAGTCAAATGGGAGGAGAAGGTAGAGAGGCTCTGTTCTATGCTCTGCTCGTCGCCGATATCGGCGTAGACCCCCTCGAAGATGGAGAGTTCTGCCTCCTGGGCCGGGACATGCAAGCCTGACTGAGCCATCAAGGCTGTGAGCCCTACCGTCTTCAGGGAGACGGTCTTCCCGCCGGTATTGGGGCCTGTGATAACCAAGATGAAGAAATCGTCGCTGATGTGGATATCGATGGGGACCACCTCTTCGGGGGGGAGGAGAGGGTGGCGTGCCTGGATCAAACGGAGTGTGGAACCAGGGTGCAAGAGATCCTCTTTTGGAGAGCGAAAGGGGATGAATCTTGGCTCCACGCAGGAGAGGCTGACGCTATATCTGCCTTTGGCCAGGGCCAAATCTAACCAGGCCAAGGCCTTAAGCGTCCCCTCGATAGCCGGTATCTCCTCAGCCACTCGGGCGGTGAGCCCCCTGAGGATCCGCTCCCTCTCTTTCTCCTCCGTCAGTTGCAGTTCCCGCCACCGGTTGTTCAACTCCAAGGTGGCTAAGGGCTCAACGAAGAGAGTGGCTCCACTGGCCGATTGATCGTGCACCACCCCTGGGATCCTTCCCTTGAAATCGGCCTTGAGGGGGATCACATACCGTCCTGAGCGTTGGGTTACCATCGGCTCTTGCAGGAAGGGAGCGTTCTCTGGAGAAGATGCGATCCGCTCCATCTTGGAAAGAAGCCTCTCATGTACCTGCTGGAGTTCCCGCCGTATCCTGGCTAGAGCCGGGCTGGCCCCATCTACCACCTCCCCCCGGTCGTCGATGGAGCGGCGTATCTTGCCCAAAAGAGAGGTGCACTCGTCGATCCCTTGGGCTATCTCCGCCAAGGTGGGGAAGAGACGGCGTAAGGAGTATAACCGCCGGCGGATAGCGGTTCCACTGGCTATAGTGTCCCGAATATCCAGGAGTTCGGCGGGGGTCAAAGGAGACTCGATAGCCGCCTTCTTGAGATGAGGTCGCAGGTCCTTAGCCCCACCAACCGTGAAGTGGGGCTCCATCTCCAAAAGAGACCTGGCTTCCGTAGTCTCCTGCTGCCGCCGCCTCACCTCCTCCTGGTCAGTTGTAGGGCGAAGGCGCAGCGCCAACTCCTTGCCCAGGGAGAAAGAGGCATGCTCCGCCAGATGGTGGAGGATCTGGGAAAACTCTAGAGCCCGCAACGATCTAGCGTTCATAGGAGATAGAAGAAGGTAGGCAGACCGGCGGGAAGCCAAGGGAGAAGGGTACGAGCCACAAAGGTGAGATAGGTCTGGAAAGCTGGCACTAGAGAGGAGGCTTTAATCGCCTGGACGAAGGCTAGGCGGACCGTATCTCCCCTTATCCACGATACCCCACTCAGAAACCTCAATATCAAGACCCCTACCCCGATCTGTATACCCACCATGAGGAACCCTATCACCATCCCTCCCAACTGATCCAAGAACCCCCATGACGCCAGCCTGGTCTCCGGAAAAGCCTGCCGGCCCAACCAATGTAAGGCCACGTAGACCACAGCCAGGATACTCAAAAAGGCTAAAGATTCTTGGGCCACATCGGCCATCTTAGGAACGAAGAAGTCTATCCATCTCTCCAGGGCTCCATGAAAATAAGAAGCCATCACCAGTCCGACATAGAGGGCCAAGAGGCCGGTCAGTTGGCGGAGCAGCCCTTGCATGTAGCCCACGATAACGCCTACCACAACTAGAACCACAAGGATGAGATCGAACCAGTTCATGGTCCTCTCCTCTCTTTACTCCCGCAGCCGCGCTCCTATCGTTTCGTAGAGATGCCTTACGATCCGCTCCTGTATCTTCATCACCTCCTCGGCGGTGAGGGTGCGATCGGGGGCCCTGTAGGTGAGGGAGTAGGCGAGGCTCTTTTTGCCCTGAGGGATGGGGGCTCCTCGGTAGAGATCGAATAGTCTGGCCTCGGTCAGAAGCGCGCCCCCTGCCTCTATGATGAGTTGGTGTACCTTCCCGGCCGGTATCTCTTCATCCACCACTAAGGCCATATCCTGAGTGATGGCCGGATAGCGAGGCAGGGGCTGGTAACGCCGCTCTGATGTAGCCTGAGCACACAGAGCATCGAAATCAATTTCTGCCAGATATACGGACCGCTCACCTAGGTCGAAAGCCTCCCCCACCTGCGACTCTCCCAATATCCCCACCAATGTTGGTTCCTCGCCCACGAGAAGATGGGCCACCTTATGGGCAGAGAAGGAAGGGTGAATAGCGGGAACGAACTCGTACTCTCTTATCCCCATCTCCCGAAGGAGGTTCTCTATCACCCCCTTCAGGTCGTAGAAGTCTATAACCTCTTCCTCTCCCCAGATGCTCTTCTCCTCGCCTCCAGCCAGGGCCAAAGCCAGGGTGTTTCTCTCCCGAGGGAGGTCATCCTCTTGGGGGAGATAGACCCGCCCGATCTCGAAGATGCGAATCTGGGACTGATAGCGCTGGTTAGAAGCCAAAACCTTTAGCAGACTGGGCAAGAGGGTGGTGCGTAACAGGTTTTGATCCAAAACTATAGGGTTGGCGATGCTTAGGGCTTCAGGCTTCGTCTCCCCATCCCATAGAGGGAAGGCTTCCAACTCCCTTCGATTGACTAACGTGTAGGTGATTACTTCACTCAAACCACAGGCGGCGAGCACCTCCCGGGCCCGTCTCTCCCAATGGAGCGACCAGCTGATCCGCTGGGGCGGCAGTTCCCCCGAAAGCAGGGTGGTGGGGATCTCGTCGTATCCCTTTATCCGGGCCACCTCCTCCACCAAGTCCGCCGGGAGGCTTACATCGCCCCGGTATGAGGGAACGATGACCCGAAGCCTCTCCTCGCTCAACACCTCCACCTGGAACTCCAGAGATTCCAAGATCCGCACCACCCCCTCTAGGGGCACGCTGACCCCTAAAAGACGCTCTACTTCCCTTAAAGGGAAGAGTATCTCTTTCCTCTCCCCAGGTCGCGGATAGGCGTCGGCGAAGCCTCGGGCTACCTGGCCCCCGGCCAGTTGGCGGATCAACTCGCTGGCCCGCGATAGCGCCGGGATGGTCGATTCGGGGTCCAGCCCCTTGTCGAAGCGGATGGAGGCCTCGGTGCGGACTTTGAGTGCCTGCGAGGTGCGCCGGATACTCACCCGGTCGAAGTTGGCCGATTCCAGAAGCACCTGGCGGGTGGTCTCTGTCACCTCGCTTTCCAGGCCGCCCATCACCCCGGCCACGGCCACCGGCCCTCCCTCATCGGCGATCATCAACATATCGGGCAGGAGTTCTCTCTCCTCCCCATCCAGGGTGGTGAAGATCTTGTCCCCTCCAGCCCTTCTTACTTTGCTCCTCTTCCCTCGGATCTTCTCGTAGTCAAAGGCGTGTAAAGGCTGATTCAACTCTAACATCACATAATTGGTAACATCGACGATGTTATTGATGGGACGCATCCCCGCCGCTCTGAGGCGGCTCTGAAGCCAGGAGGGCGAAGGGCCTACAGTTACACCCCTGATCAGGCTGGCGGAGTAGCGGGGGCAAAGGTCAGGCGCTTCTATCTCCACGCTGACCATCTCCTCGATGGGCCCTCCTTCGGCCACCAGGCTCACCTCTGGCAAACGGACCCCCTCCCCGGTGAGGGCCGCCACCTCTCGGGACACCCCGATAAGGGAAAGGCAGCGCACCAGGTTAGGGCTCAACTCCAGATGGAAGACCGTGTCGCCCAAATAGTCCGCCAGAGGGACGCCGACCGGAGCCTCGGGATCCAGGATCATGATCCCCTCGTGGTCATCGGAGATGCCCAACTCCAATTCCGAGCAGATCATCCCTTCAGAGCGGACCCCCCTTATCTTCGCTGGCTTGAGGGTGATCTCCGGGTGCTCTGGGGAGTGGCCATCGATGAGCCTGGCGCCGGCCAGGGCGGTGGGCACCTTTAACCCCCTATCCCCCACCTTTATGTTGGGGGCCCCCGTGATCACGGTCAAAGGTTTGTCTCCCCCGTACTTCACCTCGGCGATGGTAAGACGGTCGGCGTGGGGGTGGGGACGCACCTCTAACACCTCCCCCACATATATCTTATCCCATCGAGCGCCTATCCTCTCTATCGCTTCCACCTCTATCCCGGCCATGGTGAGGCGGTGGGCCAACTCCTCGAGGGGTATCTTTATAGCCACATAGTCTCGCAGCCAACTTAGGGGCACCCTCATCTTCCCTCTCCTTCAACTGAACTGCTTCAAGAAGCGTAGATCGTTGCTATAGAAGAGCCTTATATCATCGATGCCGTGCTTCAGCATGGCGATCCGCTCCACCCCCATGCCAAAGGCGAAGCCGGTATGAATCTGGGGATCATATCCGCCATTCCGCAAGACCTCCGGATGAACCATCCCTGCCCCCAGGATCTCCAGCCAGCCGGTATAGCCACAGACCCGGCAACCTTCCCCCTGGCAGACGATACAGTCTATGGCCATCTCCGCTCCCGGCTCCACGAAGGGGAAGTAGTCGCAGCGGAAGCGCACCCGCCGCTGGGGGCCGAACATCCGCCGGGCGAATTCATACAGGGTTCCCTTCAGGTCGGCCATAGAGATGTTCTCGTCGATGGCCAGGCCTTCTACCTGAGTTATCATCCACTCCCGATTGGCGTCGGTGGCCTCGTGGCGATAGCACTTGCCCGGCGACACGATGCGCACCGGCGGCTGCGTCTGCTCCAT
>JBHIDN010000119.1:0-5398 GCA_046760125.1 Anaerolineae bacterium | reverse complement strand
CTTCGATACCCCCTACTACACAGTCGAAGGCTGAACTTCGTCGGGGAGGATATCTGTGGAAGAGACCTTCGTGGCTCTCGATGTAGGCACCACCAAGACCTGTACCCTTATTGCGGAGGTGAAGGAAGAGGGTGGGCTCCGCATCGTAGGTGTAGGTATCGCCCCCTCCAGAGGCCTCCGCAAAGGGGTGGTAGTCAACGTCGAGGAGGCTACAGAAGCGATCGCCGCCTCCGTCTCCAAGGCGGAAGATATCTCCGGCTATGAGATCGACCGGGGCTACGTAGGGGTGAGCGGGGGACATATCTCCTCGGTGAACAGCCGGGGGGTGGCCGCCATCTCCCGGGGGGTGCGAGGTGTCACCCTCGACGACATGGACCGGGCTATGGACGCCGCTCAAGCCATCGCCATCCCCCACAATCGAGAGATCATCCACGCCATCCCCAGAGGTTACACCGTAGATGGACAGGATGGCGTACGAAACCCCTTGGGTCTCCAGGGGTACCGACTGGAGGTGGAGGCTCATGTAGTAACCGGTGCTGTACCACCCCTTCACAACCTTGTAAAGTGCGTCCGCGCCGCGGGGGTGGAGATCATCGACCTGGTCTTGACGCCCATAGCGGCCGGGGAAGCGGTCCTCACCACGGCGGAGAAAGAGATGGGAGTAGTGCTAGCCGATATCGGCGGTGGCACCACCGACATCGCCATCTTCATCGATGGCAGCGTCTGGCATACCATGGTCCTCTCGGTGGGAGGCAACCACCTCACTAACGATATCGCCATAGGGTTGCGGGCCCCCTTCAACGTGGCCGAAGAGATAAAGATAGAACATGGCCATACCCTCCCTGAGGTCATAGCCCCAGAGGAATCGATCGATATAGCCGCCTTCGGGAATGAACCCCGACGCCCCATTTCCCGACGGCGCTTGGCCCAAATAATCGAGGCCCGGGCCGAGGAGATCTTCGATCTCGTTTTCAAAGAGATAAAACGCTCCGGCTATGACGGTCTCCTTCCGGCGGGGCTGGTGCTCTGCGGAGGGACGGCAAAACTGCCCGGCTTGCGAGAGTTCGGCAGCCGGGCCTTGGATCTACCGGCCCGAGTGGGCAACCCCCAAAAACTGGAGGGTCTAGTGGAGACCCTAGAGAGTCCCGCCTACGCTACCAGCGTGGGGCTACTCCTCTGGGGTCTGAGACGCACCAAGGATAGGGAGATCGCTCCCCGGACAACGAGCAACTTCTCGCGTCGTCTTCGGGGGTGGCTGAAAGCCCTGCTTCCTGGATAACAGAAAGAAAAGAAAGGAGAGGAGAGAAAAGATGCAATACTTGCCAGAAGCGAAGAGCTTCGCCAAGATCAAGGTGGTCGGCGTGGGGGGTGGCGGCAGCAACGCCGTGAACCGCATGATCCAAGAGAAGATGCAAGGAGTGGAGTTCATCGCCGTCAACACCGATGCCCAAGCCCTCCTCCTCTCCCAGGCCCCGAAGCGGGTCCAGATCGGGGAGAAACTCACTAAGGGGCTGGGGGCGGGGGGAGATCCCGCTATCGGGATCAAAGCCGCCGAGGAGAGCAAGGAGGAACTGAGAGCCTCCGTCCAGAATGTGGACATGGTCTTCATCACCGCAGGGATGGGCGGGGGTACCGGCACCGGGGCTTCGCCCATCATCGGCCAATTGGCCAAAGAGGAAGGTGCCCTCACCATAGGGGTGGTCACCAAACCCTTCACCTTCGAGGGGGTTCATCGCCGGGATGTGGCCGAGGAAGGGCTGGTCAGACTCCAGGAGGAGGTGGATACCCTCATCGTCATACCCAACGACCGTCTGCTAGATATGGTGGATAAGAAAGCCTCCATCCAGACAGCCTTCTCCCTGGCCGATGAGGTTCTGCGACAAGGGATCCAGGGCATCTCCGAATTGATCACCGTGCCTGGCCTCATCAACCTCGATTTCGCTGATGTCCGGACCATCATGGCCGAAGGGGGAGCGGCTCTCATGGCTGTGGGACGGGGCACAGGCGAGACCCGCGCCGCTGACGCCGCCCAGGCTGCGGTAGCCAGTCCCCTACTAGATATGACCATCAACGGGGCTACCGGGGTGCTCTTTAACGTCACCGGCGGACCAGACCTGGCCCTCTTCGAGGTCTATCAAGCAGCCGAGATCATAAGAGAGATGGCCCATCCGGATGTGAACATCATCTTCGGCGCGGTCATCGATCCCAACCTAGAAGGCGAGATCCAGATCACCGTCATCGCCACTGGCTTCGACGGCGCGGTGCGACGCCAGGCTTCTCTACCCGCCTCCAATATCCGCGAGTTTCCGGTGCCCGCCTTTGACGGAGATAACCTGGACATCCCGGCTTTCTTGCGCCGCCATTAGTGAGGTGTCAGTTCTGGCTCCCCCTCCCACCGTTGCCAGAAGGGGATCCAACCTTAAAATTCTCCCGAATTTTAAGGTTCGGGTATTGCCATCTGCTTTACCCTATGGTAAACTAGGGATGTTCAACCACAAGATGTTGTAGCAGATGGGCATAAGACCCCTATATTTGGTATCGAAAGGAGAAGAGCCGCCAACTATGAAGTGGAGATGAACATGAAATGCCCATACTGCTCTTCTGGCGACTCCAGGGTCATCGATACTAGAGAGGCTCGAGGTCGTATCCGCCGTCGTCGTGAGTGTATCAATTGCCACCAGCGTTTCACTACTTATGAAATGATAGCCACCGTCCCCTTGACGGTGATCAAGCGGGATGGGCGACGCCAGCCGTTCGAAAGCGGAAAACTGGTCAATGGCATACGCAAGGCTTGCGCCAAACGGGCTATTTCCAAAGAACAGGTAGAGACTCTAGCCGAGGAAGTGGAGCGCGAACTGTACGAAATGGGACAATCAGAGGTGAAGAGCGCACTTATCGGTAAACTGGTGTTGGAGCGTTTGAGGGAACTGGATGATGTGGCCTATCTGCGGTTCGCCTCCGTCCACCTTCGCTTCCCCAATGTGGACACCTTGGCCGAAGAGATCGAAGATTACAAGGAATGGAAGAGGAGGGAAGAAGAACTAGAGGCCCAACTCCGACTGAGTTTATGATCTGGTGCCGTCCTACGAGCCCTCCTCAGAACGGCACCCTCTCTTTTTCCTAAGGCCCGGTGAGGGAGAAAAATGTCCCACGAAGATGTGGCCGTCGAACTGTCGGTCAATGCTATGACCGTCCTTCAGCGGAGATATCTCAAGCGAGGAGAAGACGGCCAGGTCATGGAAACCCCCCAGGAGATGTTTTGGCGGGTGGCCAAAAATATCGCCGCCGCCGATCTTCTCTATGACTCCCAGGCCGATGTGGAAGCCACGGTGGAGGAGTTCTACCGCCTTATGGCTTCGTTGGAGTTCATCCCCAACTCCCCTACCCTGATGAATGCCGGTCGAGTGTTGCAGCAACTCTCCGCTTGCTTCGTTATCCCCATCGAGGATTCTATGGAGAGTATCTTCGAGGCTCTCAAATGCACGGCTCTCATCCACCAGAGCGGTGGGGGAACCGGCTTCTCCTTCTCCCACCTACGACCGAAGGGAGATGTAGTGAAGTCCACAGGGGGGATAGCCTCCGGCCCGGTCTCCTTCATGGAGGTCTTCGACGCGGCTACGGAAGCGATCAAGCAGGGTGGAGCCCGCCGAGGGGCCAACATGGCCATCCTGCGCGTCGATCACCCAGACATCATGGAGTTCATCACCGCCAAGAAGGATAGCGACCGCTTAAATAACTTCAATATCTCGGTGGGCCTAACCGAGGAGTTCATGCGAGCCCTCAAGCAAGGGTCCGACTACCCTCTGGTCAGCCCCCGCCATGGCCAGGTGGTAAACCGCCTCTCGGCAGGGGAGGTTTTCGACAAGATAGCGGAGATGGCTTGGAACAACGGAGACCCGGGTGTGGTCTTCTTGGATCGCCTAAACGAGAGCAACCCCACCCCTCAGTTGGGCGAGATCGAAAGCACCAACCCCTGCGGCGAGCAACCCCTTCTCCCCTACGAGTCGTGCAACCTAGGCTCTATAAACTTGGCCCGGATGTTGAAAGATAGCAAGGTAGACTACGAGCGGCTGGGGCGGACGGTGCGGGCAGCCGTGCATTTCCTGGACAACGTCATAGACCAAAACGAATATCCCCTGCCTCGGATAGAGGAGATGACCAAAGCCAACCGGAAGATCGGCTTGGGAGTGATGGGTTTTGCGGAGATGCTCATCCGGCTAGGCATCCCCTATGACTCGGAGAAGGCGGTGAGCCTGGCTGAGGAGGTGATGGGGTTCATCCAGACCACAGCCAAGGAGGCGTCGAGTAGCCTGGCTGAAAGGCGGGGCCTCTTTCCCAACTACCCAGGCAGCATCTACGACGATAGCAGGGGAGGGCCTCGCTCCTCTCCCTGGCAAGGGAGGCCCATGCGAAACGCCACGGTGACCACCATCGCCCCTACGGGGAGCATCAGCATCATAGCCGGGACGACCAGCGGCATCGAACCCCTTTTCGCCATAACCTACGTCCGCCATGTCCTGGACGAAGATGAACTGATAGAGGTGAACCCCCTATTCAAGGAGATAGCCACCGAAGGGGGGTTCTACGGTGAGGACCTGATGCATGAGATCGCCGAGAGGGGCACCCTCCAAGGGTTGAAGGAGGTACCGCCCCAGGTGCAAAGGCTTTTCGTCACCGCTCACGATATAACCCCGGAGTGGCATATCCGCCTCCAGGCCGCTTTCCAGCGGCATACCGACAACGCCGTCTCCAAGACCATCAACTTCCCCCACGAGGCTACCGTGGAGGAGGTGAAGAAAGCCTACCTTCTGGCTTATGAGTTGGGCTGTAAGGGGCTCACCATCTATCGGGACCGCAGTCGAGAGAGACAAGTCCTCTCCAAAGGGCCCCAGAGGAGGGTTATCCGCACGCCTCGACCTCGGCCCGAGGTGACCCGGGGCGCGACGGAGAAGGTGGCCGTGGGGTGCGGCCAGACCCTGTATATTACCATCAATGAGGATCAGGCAGGGCTCTGCGAGGTCTTCACCCAGATGGGGAAATCGGGGGGCTGCATGGCCTCCCAATCGGAGGCTATCGGCAGGCTCATATCGCTGGCCCTCCGCTCCGGCGTGGAGACCAAGGCGATCATCAGACAGTTGCGGGGCATCCGCTGCCCGGCCCCCAACTGGCGGGAGGGGCAGATGATCCTCTCCTGCGCCGACGCCATCGGCCAGGCGATGGAGAGGTATGTCAAGTCTAACGGCATTCAACTCTCGCTCTTCGACGAGGGGGAAGCGCCACGGAGCCTTCTGGGCATGTGCCCCGAGTGCCCCGACTGCGGGGCCATGGTGGAGTTCGTAGAGGGTTGCCTCGTCTGTCCCGCCTGCGGCTACTCCCAATGTGAGTAGAGCGAGCCTGG
>JBHIDN010000118.1:0-5452 GCA_046760125.1 Anaerolineae bacterium | reverse complement strand
CTATCGCCCCCTCGCTCGTCTGCAAAGGGACAGCCATCCCCGCCCTCATCCCTTCTTCAAAAAGCCCCAGAGACGGCTCCTCCCGGGCCAAATCTTTGAAGAGGTGAGGTTTCCCACCCCCCATCACTCGCCAGCACAGACTTTCCACAGACCCCTTCTCTCCTCCCGCTTCCCCCCCGGAGGTGAAAAGGGATAACCCCCCGAACTATTGAGGAGTGCCAGATCTAGGCGGTCGAAGGCGAAGAGCCTCCTTATCTCTACCGTCAAGAGACGAAAGATATCCTCCACCTCTAAACTGGAATTTATGACCCGCGTTATCTCCAGGAGAAGGGCCAAGCGCTCTGCCTTTTTCTGACTTTTTTCCAAACCTCTTTTCCCCATAGGCGCCCCCTTAAGGATATCACCCTCTCATCACTTTTCGGTAAAAAGTTGGCAAAATTCCGGTTAATCCTTGACAACCCTTATCCCCTCTGCTATAATGATAATAGACCGACTGGTCAGTCTAATCTAGGAGGGAATATGGGAGGCTTAGTAGTTCTCCTCATCGCTTGGCTCATCATCGGCGGCCTAGTGGGGGCTTTCGCTGGCAAAGTGGTCAAAAGTGAGCCACCATTTGGCCTGATGGTTGACATTGTAGCCAGCATCGTCACCGAAGTGGTCATCGGGGCCGCAGCCTGGTTCATCTGTCCCCTCCTGGGCATCTATGGGCTCCTTAGGCTCCTCATCAGCACTATCGGCGACCCTCTCTTCGCCGCTTTGATCGTGCTCTGGATCTTGCGCCGAGTGAAGGCCTAGTCGATCCTCCCACCCCTCCTCAAAGGAGAGGAGGTGATTCAAGGTGATCGCCTTCGTGCTCAGCGGAGGAGGAAACCGGGGCGCCTTACAGGTGGGTGCTCTGCAGGCGTTATTCGAGCGCGGTATCGCGCCTGACATCCTCGTTGGCACCTCGGCTGGAGCGGTCAACGCAGCCTACATAGCCACTAAACCCAGCCTAGAAGGCGCCCAAGAGTTGGCCGAGATATGGCAAGGGCTTACTAAAGAGGACGTCTATCCTGGCAATTGGTTAACCATACTTTGGCGCATCATCACCCGCCGCGATAGCCTCTTCCCCAACGCCAACTTCCTGCGCTTCATCGAGATTCACGCCCCCTCCGGGGTGGAGCGCTTCGGCGATATCACCTCCGTCAGGCTATATATCGTAGCCACCCGACTGGATACGGGAGAGATGCGCCTCTTCGGCGAAGACCCGGAGGAGTGCCTCCTGGACGCTCTAATGGCCAGCACCGCTCTACCTCCCTTGCTCCCGCCCTGGCGGTGCGAGGGAAAACTATACATCGATGGGGGCACGGTGGCCGACCTGCCTGTAACCATCGCCCTGGAGAAGGGGGCAAAAGAGATCTACGCCCTCCACGTGGCTAAGGAGCAAGTGGCACAACCGATCCGAGGTCTCATCAACGTCGCCCGACAAGCCCTAACCGATATCCTGCGTCAGCAAATGAAGCAAGAGCTAGAAAGGACGATGGAGCAACCGAGAGTGAAGTTGCACCATATCCAACTAACAGCCGGTCAGGATCTCCCCTTCTGGGATTTCAGCCACGCTTCGGAGTTGATCGAGGAAGGGCGGCGAGCCACGGAGGCCTACTTGAAGGCCCAGCCTTCTTCCCCACCCCATGGCCAGAGGGTCTGGAGGTTGGTGAAAGGGCTTCTCTTACGAAGAAGAGACAGCAGGAAGGCAGCCTAAGGATAATCTAGAAGCAAACCCAGGAAGAGAAGGAACCCTTCCTCAAGAAGTGGATCTTCGATAGGAAAGCGAAGACGCGAAACCGTGCGCTACCCAAGGGTTGAGCGAAATATGCTATACTTAAAATAGACAGACCGAACATCTAGTGAGTGGGGAGGAATAGGATGTCCCGGGCGAAAACGGTGGCCGATATCCTAACCGCGACTAGGCTCCTTTTGGCCATCTTCATCCTCCTTCTAGGGCTCTTCGTAGGGCGGGAGGCTTTAGGCACGGTGATGATGACCCAACTTTTGGCCTGGACCACTGACGTTTTGGACGGGCCCCTGGCCCGACGAGATACCTCCGGAAAGAGCACCTGGTGGGACGATAAAGACTTTCCCATCGACGCTCTTCTCGTTTTGGCCCTCTTCCTCTATCTCACCGTTAGCGGCTTCATTCCCCCCTGGTTCTCTATCATCTATCTCTCCCTAGGTATCATCCTCCTCTTCCGCTTCCGCTCCCAACAGGTAGCCATGTCGTTCATGGCCCCCATATTGGCCCTCGCTCTCTACCTGGCCTTCCGCCAGGTCCCTATCTGGGGGTTCACTACCGTGGCTTGGTGCATCGTCGCCTTGGTCTTTAATTGGCCCCGCTTCGTCTATGTGGTAGAGAGTTTCATAGAAGGGATGAGAGCCCTGCATTCCGAGGAGGGCGAAGAAGGATCCGCCAATAACACCATCTAAAGCCGCAGCGCATTCCTCGGGCCTCCAGCCCACCAACGAGGCAATCTTGAGGGCTCAAGTTGTCTGGCGGCTTTTCGTTTAGATGGAAAGGTTTCCGTGCCTAGATGGTGCCCTCTGAGGCTAAAGGTTCATGAAGATCCGAAAGACCCTCTCGGTGATGAGAAAAGAGATCTGGCATATCGTCCGCGACAGGAGGACCTTCTTCCTGGTCACCATCTCGCCGGTCTTCCTGTTGATCACCTTCACTTACACCTTGTCTGCAAAGATAGAACACGTGCCCTTGGCAGTGATGGACTACGATAGGACTCCCCTCTCCCGCCAATATTTGAGCGAATTGACCAGCGGAAAAGATCTGGACCTCCGCTTCTACGCTTCGGACTATGGTGAAATCGAAAGGCTACTCCTCCAAGGGGAAGTGAGGGCCGCGGTGATCATACCACCAGATTTTATGGAAGAGACCAGGGCTTTAAAGGGAGGCCAACTCCAGATCATCGTCGATGGCACAGAGCCCAACACGGGGAACTTCGCCCTGGCTCATATCGCCTCTTTCACCGACTACTTCGCCACTCGAATCTTGCAGCAACCCCTGGAGAGCCTGGCTCCCATCGACCTGAGGATCAGAACCTGGTACAACCCCAGCCTCAAATCCACAGTGGGGATGGTCCCTGCGCTCATCGCTCTAGTCCTCACCCTCCCAGCCGTCTCCGTCTCCTTGGCCATCGCCCGAGAGAAGGAGCAAGGCACCTTCGAGCAACTCATCGCCACCCCCCTCAGTCGCTCGGAACTATTGGTGGGAAAACTGACCCCCTACATAGCCAGTGGCCTCCTGGATGTGGTGCTCTGTACCCTGGTGGGGATCTTCTGGTTCGGTGTGCCCTTTCGGGGAAACTTCCTCCTCTACCTCCTCTTGGCCGCCGATTTCTTCTTCGCTAGCCTGAGCATGGGGCTCCTCATCTCCACCTTCGTGAGCAGCCAACAGGTGGCCATGATCGCTTCCCTCCTCATCTTCCTCTTCCCTGGTTTCTTCATGTCTGGGCTCTTCTTCCCCATCTCCAGTATGCCCCCCTTAATGAAGATGGAGGCCTACGCCCTTCCCACCACCCATTTCGTGATCATCAGCCGCGGCCTCTTCGTGAAAGGGTTGGGGCTGGGGGCCCTCTGGCCCTATACTCTCGTTCTATTCTTCATGGGGCTTTTGGTCCTAGGGCTTACGATCCTCTTCTTTAGGAAGCGATTATAGATGCTGGCCAGGATACTGAATGTCATAAGGAAAGAGTTCATACACTTGCGCCGGGATAGGTTGCTCGCTCCCTTCATCATCCTGGGGCCGCTCGCCGAATTGATAGCCGTCGCCTACTCCACCTCCCAGCCTATCGAACATATTCCCACCGCCATCGTCGATCTCGACCGGAGCCAGCGAAGCCGAGAATTAGTAGCAGCCTTTGGAAACTCCCAGACCTTCGATCCCACCTACTACCTGGACGATCAGAGCGAGGTGCAGACCGTAATAGA
Source organism: Anaerolineae bacterium (assembly GCA_046760125.1). Taxonomy (GTDB): domain Bacteria; phylum Chloroflexota; class Anaerolineae; order UBA7937; family UBA7937; genus UBA7937. The sequence goes on along the minus strand of JBHIDN010000118.1, from coordinate 1,477 downwards.
CACCGGAACCTCCCCCGTGGCCATCGTAATCCCCCCAGGTTTTAGCCAAGGGTTGAGTTCCGGGGCCGAAAGCCCCCAACTCCAGATCATCCTCGACGGCTCTGAGCCTAGCGTGGCCCAGACAGCCGAGATGGCGGCTCAGGGGGTCGTCGCCAACTACAGCGCGCAATTGATGAGGGAAGAGTGGGGAGCCAGCCCGGTAGCGATAATCGATTCTAAGGCGCGGGTCTGGTTCAACGAGGAACTGAGCGAAGCCAACTACACCGTCCCCGCGGAACTAGCCTTCATGCTCTATATGGTGGCTCTGATGGTCGCCTCCCTGGGGATCGCCCGGGAGCGAGAGTTGGGCACCCTGGAACAACTTAGGGTCAGCCCTCTCCGCCCCATAGAGTTGGTCATCGGCAAGGCAGCCCTTGCCGTGGTCATCTCTTACCTCGACTTCCTCTTGATGTTGGGCGTCACCCTCTTCATCTTCCACGTGCCCCTCAAAGGGTCACTACCCCTTCTCTTGACCATCTCCCTCCTCTACATCTTCGTGGAACTGGGCTGGGGGATCATGATCTCCACCATCTCTAACACCCAACAGCAGGCTTTACTTTTGGTCTTTATCCTGGCCATGACGGAGATGGTCTTCTCCGGGTATGCCATCCCCATAGAGAGCATGCCCCGGCCTCTGCAGTTGCTTTCTAACCTCGTGGCCATCAAACATTTCCTCATCATCTTCCGGGCCATCCTCCTGAAGGGTGCCGGGCTGGGGGCCTTCATCCCGGAGATCCTGGCCATAACCATCATAGGTGTGGTAGTTGTGAGCCTCACCCTCCAGGTCTTCAGGAAGAGGCTGGACTGAGGCCTTGACAAAGGTGGAAAACGGGTGTATAATGAGTGAGCACTCACTCATTGCGGAGGCGAGGGATGGCTAGGAAGAGAGAGAATAAGAAAGAAGAGCTAGTTCAGAAAAGGTCAAGGCAGATATTGGAGGCCGCAGCACGGGTATTCGCTCAAAAGGGTTATCACGCTGCCACCACCAAGGAGATCGCTGCCCAGGCTGGGGTTTCAGAAGGGACTATCTACAACTATTTCCATAGCAAAGAGGATCTATTGCTGGGCATCCCCAGACTGATAAGCGAAACCACGGTACTGCGAGCCCTGAGTCAGATACTGACCAGTCCCATAACTTCTGGAGAGGAGGAAGAGAAACTCCTGACCCTCGTTTTGGACAACGCGTTCCAGAACCTTCAACGTAATGCGGGCTTCCTCAAGGTGCTCTTCTCCACCCTACCCACTATGGACGAGGAAACCTTGGAAGAGTATGTGCGCCGAATGCCCTTGTATTTTGCCCAGTCTCTTGAGGAGTTCCTCCAAACCCGCATCGCTCAGGGGGTCTACCGACCCATGGACACCACGGTGGTGGCTCGAGCCTTTATGGGCATGTTTGTAATATTCGTACTGACCCAGGAAGTCCTGCCCGGCAAACGGG
>JBHIDN010000117.1:0-5461 GCA_046760125.1 Anaerolineae bacterium | reverse complement strand
GAGAACTTGTTGAAGAACAGGAGTTTGATGAGCAAATTATAGCCCCGAGAAAGGATCTCCCGCTTCAGTTGTCGGGTGATGACCGATTCTCTCTGGAGGCGGGAACCGATGGCCAGATGGTAGCCACCGCTGATCAAGGCCTCGATGAGCGGGGGGAAAGCCTCCAAATTGGTGGAAAGATCCACATCCATGTAACTGACTACGTCAGCCTCGCTCTCCATCCAAGCGCGTCGCAGGGCCCGTCCCCGGCCTTTCTCATCCAGGTGGATGAACTTCACCTCTGGGATCCGCTCACTCAGCCCCTTCGCTACCTCTAAGGTTCGATCTGTGGAGGCGTTATCGGCGATCACTACCCGCCAGTTGTAAGGGCAGCGGGCGTGCAGGAAGGCTACCAAGGTAGAGATGCTCTCTTCCAGCACCCGTTCCTCGTTATAGACCGGGATCACCACATCGACGGTCACTTTTCCCTCGGACACCGCCCCCTCCGCCGGAAATTATAGCACAATATGGCGCTCTCGACTAGAGGGGCTCTTTGTGTAGGCTCCTATCTGAGGTATAATTAGTAAGGGGTAAGAAGGTGTTTGGGAATAAGGTTCAGCAAAGCCTGACTCGAAGCCGCCACTCCTATTTCGGGAGGATCAGGGGGCTCCTGGCCCGGGGTGAGGTGAATGAAGCTCTCTGGCAGGAACTGGAAGAACTCCTTATCCAGGCCGATGTGGGTGTGGAGACCACAGTAGCCTTGATCGAAGGGTTGCGGGAACGGGTGGATAAAGAGGGGTTGCGGGAGGCGAGAGCCATCCGGGAGGTGCTCAAGGGCGACCTCAAAAGGGTGGTTACCTTAAGAGAGGGCCCTAGATACCAGGAAGATGGCCTCTGGGTGATCCTGGTAGTGGGGGTGAACGGGTCGGGAAAGACGACCAGCATCGCCAAATTAGCCCGTTATCATCAGGGTAAGGGGCGGAAGGTGCTCTTAGCGGCGGCGGATACCTTCCGGGCAGCGGCCATCGACCAACTCAAGATCTGGGGCCAGCGGTTGGGCGTCGATGTGGTGGCCCATCAGCCGGGCGGTGACCCCGGGGCTGTGGTCTACGACGCCATCGAGGCTGGCCAGGCACGGGACGCCGATCTTTTGATCATAGACACCGCTGGCCGCCTCCACACCAAATATAACCTCATGGAGGAACTCAAAAAGTTACGTCGTGTGGCAGCAGGGAGGATCCCAGAAGCGCCCCAGGAGGTGATCTTAGTCTTAGATGCCACCACCGGCCAGAACGCCTTGACTCAGGCGAAGTATTTCCAAGCGGCGGTGGAGGTGACGGGGGTATTTGTGGCCAAACTGGATGGGACGGCCAAGGGGGGGATAGTCTTCGCCATAGCCAAAGAGTTGGGCATCCCCATCCAGTATGTGGGCACAGGGGAGAGGTTGGAGGATCTGGCGGAGTTCGACGCTGAAGAGTTCGTGGAGGGGCTCTTCGCCGAGTCATAAAAAGGAGGAGCGGATGGATGAGTTAGAGAGGGAGTTGGACGAGTTAGAGCGGCGGATCAGCAAGATAAAGGAGCGTCTTTGACTTAGCGGGCAAGGAGAAGGAGATCGCCCGGCTGGAGCAGGAGTCCCAGAAACCCGACTTCTGGCGGGACCAAGCCCAGGCGCAGGCGGCGATGCAGAGGCTCTCCGCCTTGAGAGAGGAGGTGGAGCCTTGGAAGGCGCTGGCTCATCGTGTGGAGGAGTCGAGAGGTCTCCTGGAGTTGGCGACCAGCGAAGGAGACGAGTCCCTGGCCGACGAGATAGCCGCTGACATGGAGGAGGTGGCGAAGGAACTGGAAGGCCTGGAGTTCAGGCTCCTCTTGGGTGGAAGATACGACGATCACGACGCTATCTTGGCTGTCCACGCCGGCGCGGGGGGCACCGACTCCCAGGATTGGGCGGAGATGCTCCTGCGGATGTATCTGCGGTGGGCCGAGGGGCGAGATTATGAGACCCGTATCCTCGATAGTTCGGCTGGGGAGGAGGCGGGGTTGAAGAGCGCCACCATAGAGGTGAGTGGGCGGTACGCTTATGGCTATCTGAAGGCCGAGCGGGGCGTTCATCGCTTAGTCCGTCTCTCTCCCTTCGACGCGGCCCACAGGCGTCATACCTCCTTCGCCCTGGTGGAGGTGATGCCGGCTATCGAGGATCAAGTGGAGATAGAGATAAGCCCTGACGATCTGCGCATCGAGACCTTTCGCGCTTCTGGCCCCGGGGGCCAGCATGTCCAGAAGTCGAGCACCGCAGTGCGTATCACCCACCTGCCGACGGGGGTAGTGGCCGCCTGCCAGAACGAGCGCTCCCAGTCCCAGAATAAGGCTATGGCTATGAAGGTACTTCGCTCTCGCCTCTTGGAGTTGGAGTTACAGAGGCGGGAGGAGGAGCAGGTGCGACTGAAAGGGGAGCATGTGGAGGCGGGCTGGGGGAATCAGATCCGCTCCTACGTCCTCCACCCCTACACTATGGTGAAAGACCATCGGACAGGCTACGAAGTGGGAGACGTGGAGGCCGTTCTCAACGGGGAGATAGATGAGTTCATAGAGGCCTACTTGAAATCAAGGATGGGGAAGGCACAAGATAGGTAGTTGGCTATCCATAAAGGATCCCTGTGGGAACTGAGCCTAAGGCGAGTCCAGAATGACGGCCCTCTCAATTCGAGGGGGCCGTTTATACGCCTTGCCACTTGTCCCTCGCTGTGATAGACTAAATCTGCGTCTTCACCGAGGGAGGGGAGAGGTCTGAAGAGGATAGTTCCTTTAGTTTTGATTGTTCTTTCCGTGGGTTGTAGGGGCAAGGAAGAAAACCACGCCATCCGCCAGGCCATCGTGCAAGAGGTGCTGGCGAAGGAAGCCGTTGAGGTCCTGGTGATTCGCTTGCAGCCTGGCGAGGCGAGGGCCGACTTCGGCTTTGAGGGCGACACGGTTTTCTTCTCGAGGCCCAGGGAAGAAGAGGAGTTCTGGCGAGTTAGCAACCCGAAACTGCGCTATCTCTTCATCAAGGAGATCTCCTACGATAGCCAGACCGAAGCCCATGTGGGAGTCGAGATCCGCCATGCGGATGCGATAGTGAGCAGAATGATCGATCTGCGGAAGGTGGGTGGCAGCTGGCGAGTGACGCTAAAATCGGGGGCTGCCAGGATGGTTTGTCGCAGCCTTTATACCGGGGTTCGCCATTCTGGGTAGCGTTCGTCTATCCCTCTCACTAGGTCGTGGTAGAGATTGATAACCTTCTTGGTCAGGGGGCCCACCTCTCCGTCACCTACGGGCAGCCGATCTACGGAGACTATGGGGCTTATCTCTTCCCCCGTGCCACAGAAGAAGACTTCTTGGGCGACATATAGTTCAGTGCGGTCTACCTCCCTCTCCACCACCTCCACTCCCAGGACCTCGCTCAGGAGTTTTATCAAGGTAAAGCGAGTGATGCTCTCCAGGATACCGCTGGTAACGGGAGGGGTGACTACTTTGTCCTGTCGTACTAGCATCAGACAGGCCCCAGGTCCCTCAGATACCTTGCCTCGCTCGGTGAGGATGATGGCGCCGCCGTAACCGTCCAAGCCAGCCTCGGTGGTAGCCAGCCAACTGTTCTGGTAGTTGGCCACCGCCTTCACTCGAGGGGGCATGACGTTGTCGGAGATACGGGTCCAGGAGGAGATGCGGCAGTGGACCTTATACACTGTTTTCAAATGAGAACCGAAAGGCCTAGCGGTGATGAGGATATGGGTGGGGGCCATTTTTGGAGAGGGGTAAAAGAGGTACAACTCCTCGAAGAAGGCGAAAGGCCGGATATAGGCATCCTCCTTGATGTTGTTGGCCTGGAGGAGGGCCAGGATAGCCTCCTTCAGATCCTGGGGTGAGAAAGCGGGGTCCATGCGCATCATCTTCATGGAATCGGCGAAGCGGGCTAGATGGTCGTCAAGACGGAAAAGGTAGAGGGTTCCAGTGTCGGGATGACGATAGGCTCTAAGGCCCTCGTAGACCGAGGCGACGGCTCCCCACTCTAGGGCGGTGATATGCACCATGGCCTCATCCCAAGGTATGATTTGGCCATCTAACCACAAAAAGTCGGGATGCTCTTTTTCAACCACCTTCTTCTCCTTTCCAGAACTGGTTGATTCTGTGAAGATAGTTTACCACAACTTGGGGGAGGTGGAAAATGGCTAGTTTGCTGGTAAGAGAGGCAGAACTTCTGGTGACCATGGACGAGAAGCGGCGAGAGATAAGGGGGGGATCGATTCTCATCGAAGGGAACCGCATCGTGGCTGTGAGCCCCGCCTCCGAGGTGCCCCAGGAGGCGGATAGGGTGATCGAGGCCCGAGGAAAGATGATACTTCCGGGCCTGGTGAATACCCATCACCATCTCTATCAGACCCTGACCCGCTGTCTTCCCGCTACCCAAAACGCTCCCCTTTTCGACTGGCTGAGAGCCTTATACCCCATCTGGGCCAACTTGAGCGCAGAGGGGGTCTACGTTAGCGCTCTCATCGGCTTGGCGGAACTTTTGCTTTCCGGCTGTACCACCTCTCTGGATCACCTCTACATCTTTCCCCATAAGGTTCGGTTGGAGGACGAGATCTGGGCGGCTCGGGAACTGGGCATCCGTTTTCACCCCTGTCGAGGGAGCATGTCTTTGGGAGAGTCGGAGGGCGGCTTGCCGCCAGATGAGGTGGTTGAGGACGAGGAGGCTATCCTGGCTGACTGTCGGAGGGTGATAGAGGAACACCACAATGCGGAGCCCTATTCTATGTGCCGTGTGGTTATTGCCCCTTGTTCCCCCTTTTCTGTGAGCGCCGATCTTATGCGCTCCTCGGCCGAGTTGGCGAGGAGTTACGGCGTTCGTCTCCATACCCATGTGGCGGAGGCGTTGGATGAGGAAGAGTTTTGCTTAGAGAGGTACGGTTGTCGCCCCGTCCAGTATGCGGCGGATCTGGGCTGGGTAGGCGAAGATGTATCTTACGCCCACGGCATATATCTCAACGATGAGGAGATAGGGCTCTTGGCGGAGACGGGGACGGGAGTGGCTCACTGCCCCACCTCCAACATGCTGTTGGGCTCAGGCATCGCCCCGGTGCGGAAGATGCTCCAGGAGGGGGTGAAGGTGGGGCTGGCGGTGGACGGGAGCGCCTCCAACGACTCCGGCCACATGTTGGCCGAGGCGCGGATGGCTATGCTCCTCCAGCGGGTGAAAGAGGGGCCGCAGGCGCTCAGCGCTAGATGTGCCCTGGAGATGGCTACCTTGGGTGGAGCCCAACTCCTAGGTCGAGAGGATATTGGCTCTTTGGAGGTGGGCAAGGCAGCGGACTTGATCGCCATCGATGTGAATAGGCTGGAGTACGCAGGGGCCGGGGATCTGGTTGCCGCGGCGGTTTTCTGTGCCCCGGCGAAGGTCGATTTCTCCATCATCAATGGGCGGATGGTGGTAGAGGATGAGCGCCTGACC
>JBHIDN010000116.1:0-5462 GCA_046760125.1 Anaerolineae bacterium | reverse complement strand
ATGGAGGCGATGGGGGACGGCGATAAGCAGATCTGGGCTATAGAGTTCGGCTGGATCCTTCATCCCGGCGATTCCTGCCGCAACGAGTGGGATTGGCCCGAGCGTTGGTGGCAGATAGTCTCCGAGGCGGAGCAAGCTACCAACTTGGCAGGTGCCTACGGGTACGCCTATCAGAATTGGCCTTGGATGGGGGTGATGAACTTCTTCAATTTGGACTTCGCCACCGTCGGCTGGTATGACTATTGCCAGCCTATGCGCTTTTATTCCCTCGTCTACCGGGATACGCCAGGGCAGGGCTCCCTCAACTACCGGCAGGCCTACTATGCGCTGCGGGATATGGAAAAGCCCACTTCCGGCTCTCTATCGGGTTACCTCCGGGACAATCGAAGGATCCCCATTTTTGGAGCCAAAGTGGAGATCCTGGGCGATGGCTACACAAATACCGGTGGAGGTGGCCGATATGAGTTCCCTTTCCTTACCTCCGGCACCTACGATCTCAGAGCCACCGCCAGCGGCTATGACCCTCTTGAGCCTATGCGAGGTGTGGTAGTGAACGAAGGAGAAGCGCTGACCGATCTGAACTTCTATCTCCCACCGCTGGACGATCTGGCGCAAAATGGCGGTTTTGAGAGCGATTTCGGCGGTTGGACAGCAAGTGGCGATAACCTACCGGTTATCACGGATACCGTTCACACCGGTTACAAGGCGGCGAGATTAGGGGGGCCCGCGAGCGGCGATTCTTGGATCGAGCAAGGCGTGGCTATCCCCCCAGGCACCTACGATCCTACCCTCTCCTTTCTGTACCTATACTCTTCTAGTGATACCGGTGATCAGTTTCGGGTGGAGATTCGGGATGCGGGAGGGAGCCTTCTAGATACCCCTTGGAGCACCGCCAGTGCCACCTCTCTCTGGACCCATCATTGGCTCGATCTCTCTCCTTATGAAGGACAAACTATCCGAGTGCGCTTCTTAGTCTCCGAGAACGGGAGCAACCCCTCTTATCTCTACCTCGATGAGGTGAGCCTGGGAAAGGCCTCTGGCGGCCCTTACAAAGGGTATTTGCCTCTTGTCCACAGAGGTTCTTAGCCTCTTTGTCTCCTCTCATTTACTATGATAAGATAGCGGCATCTAGAGGAGCGTCGCTATTTCTATGTCTCAAGCCACGGAGCGAGCAAAGAGAGGCATCTCCGGCCAACATCTAGCCATCTTCCTACTCATCCTTCTGGCAGGTCTCGCCCTTCGCCTCTACCGCCTGGGTCATGAGAGCCTCTGGTACGATGAGACGGTGAGCGTCCTTCTAGCCCGAAAGAGCCTTTCCGCTCTCACCGCTCATACGGCAGGAGATATCCACCCTCCCCTCTACTACTACCTCCTACACTTCTGGATCCGCCTGGCAGGCTCCAGCGAGTTCTCCTTGGCTTTCTTATCCCTCGTCTTCGGCCTCCTCCTCATCCCTCTCTTGTTCTACCTGGGTCGGGGGCTCTATGGAGCAAAAATCGGCCTCCTGGGAGCGCTACTTTTGGCCCTCTCCCCCTTCAACCTTTGGTACTCCCAGGAAGTGCGGATGTACACCCTAGGGGCTTTCCTGGGCCTCATCTCTCTCCTCTTCTTGCTGCGCCTGATAAAAAGCCAGGCACGACTCCAGAGAGGGTATGGGGCAGGGTATATCTTGGCCTCAGCCTTGGGCCTATACACTCTCTATTATTTTGCCTTCCTTCTCCTGGCTCAGAACCTGATGGTCATCGGCTTGTGGCTTGCTAGGTGGGTCAAGGGAAAGCAAAGGCTCTCGCTTCTGCCCTGGATCTCTTCCCAGGTCGGTATCCTTCTCCTCTACCTTCCTTGGCTCCCCATCGCCTTCCGCCAGGCTACTAACCCCCCAGTTCCCCCTTGGCGAACTTTTACCGGCTTCGCTCAGGTGGGGGTAGAATCGTGGTCGGCGCTATCTTTCGGGCAATCGGTGGATCCAAAGATCGTTTGGCCTCTTCTCCTTCTGACTCTCGCTCTTTTCGCTCTGGGGCTATTCAACTCCTTCAGGATGGTGTCCGATTCATGGTTCGTGCCCCTCTCTCTGGCCGGGCACACGCTCCTCCCCATCCTCCTCATCTATCTCTTCTCCTTGATTGTTCCCCTCTTCCACATACGGTACGTTTTCACCTACTCGCCGTCTCTCTACCTCCTTCTGGCGGTTGGTTTGGTCAGGTTAAAGAGAAAACCCTTGGCCGTCTTGAGTCTGCTTTTCATCCTTGGTGCCTCAGCCTACTCCATCTACAACTTCCATTTTGACCCCCATTACGCCTCAGATGACCATCGAGGGGCCGTGGGATACTTGGAGGAACGGTTGCGGTCTGGAGACGCGGTTCTCATCAACGCCGGATACGCTTACCCCGCTTTCCTCTACTACTATGAGGGGTCCATCGCCTGGCAGGGGAGGCTGGCGAACTATCAAGATGTGACCGATGTGGGAGAGGGGACAGTGGTTCTGCAGACCGGCTCTATCGGTGGCCAAGCGACTCTAGGCTGGGGGAACCCAAACTCCGATTTCTATGCCACCACGGAAGAGGAGACAGCCCACTCCTTAGAGGAACTGTTCTCTCGCCACCCTCGGGTCTGGGTTTTCCGCATCTACGACACGGTGACGGACCCCCAGGGTTTTATCCGTAAGTGGCTAGAGGAGCATGGTCGGAAGTTCGAGGACCAACTATTCGCCGGGCAAAGTTTCATGCGAGTGCAGGGCTTTCTCACTCACCCTGGCCCCATCTATGAGGTCCCAGATCTACCCCGTCCGGTGGGCGTGGAGTTGGGGGGACAGGTGAGGCTGGAGGGATTCGAGGGTGGAGTGGCCCCAGTACGAGCCGGTGAGACCCTTGATCTAGCCCTCTACTGGCGGGCTACTCAACGGCTGGATATCGACTATCACGTGGTCCTCTACCTGGTGGATGGCCAGGGGCAAGTCTGGGCCCAAACCGACGAGATGCCTCTAGGTTCCCTCTATCTCACCTCTCGCTGGAAAGTGGGCGAGGTGTTGCGAGAGCCTATGCGTTTGGAGATCCCTGAAGGTACACCAGGAGGAGAGTATGCTCTCCAGGTAGCCATCTATGACCTAGCCAGCGGGCAGTTTTTATCGGTGGAGGACGAGCGGTGGCGAGCAGATGGGGAGTGGGTCCGATTGGGATCGCTATTGGTCATCGAGCCTTCCTAGGACTCTCCCTGTCGCCCTAGGTAGACCAGAAGCACGGATATATCAGCCGGGTTCACCCCCTGAATGCGGGAAGCCTGTCCCACCGTAGCCGGGCGGAAGCGCTTCAGTTTCTCTTGGGCTTCCTTCCGCATCCCTACGATGGTCTCATAGTCAAAATCATCGGGGATCCTCCGCTCCTCTAACCGCTTGGCTCGCTCCACCTCCCGGCGCTGCCTCTCGATGTAGCCCGCATATTTGGCCACGATAGCCACCTCTTCTATCACATCGGGGGACAAGGGTTGAGGGCTGGGAACCAGGGCCTCGATCATACCATAGGTGGTTTCAGGGCGGCGCAAGAACTGCAGGGCGTTTACCCCCTCCTCCAAGGGGTCTAGACCCCATTGAGAGAGCCTATCGTTTTCAGAGGGTTTGAGCCAGGTACCCTCGAGCCTTTTCAGTTCTTCGTTGATAGCCTTTCTCTTCTTTTGCACTGCTTCGTACCTCGCTCGATCCAGGAGCCCTACCTTATTGCCCAGAGGGGAGAGGCGGAGATCAGCGTTATCCTGGCGCAAAAGCAGCCGGTACTCAGCCCGGGAGGTCATGAGACGGTACGGCTCGTTGATCTCCTTGGTCACCAAGTCATCGATGAGGACGCCGATATAGGCTTGATCGCGCCGCAGGATGAGCGGTTTTTCACCCCGCACGGCAAGCGCAGCGTTGATGCCGGCTATGATCCCCTGGGCGGCCGCCTCCTCGTAGCCAGAGGTGCCGTTGATCTGCCCGGCCAGGAAAAGCCCCTCTATCAGTTTTGTCTCTAAGGTGGCCCTTATCTGGTTGGGGGGCACATAGTCATACTCCACGGCGTACCCCACCCGGGTTATCTCCACCCCCCTTAAGGCAGGGATGCTCTTTAGCATAGCCAGTTGCACATCTTCGGGAAGGCTGGTGTTCCCTCCTTGGACGTACACCTCCGTCGTATGCCAACCCTCTGGCTCCAAGAAGAGTTGGTGCGACTCCTTGTGGGCGAAGCGAACCACCTTGTCTTCGATGCTGGGGCAGTAACGAGGACCGATCCCCTCGATGAGGCCGGTATAGAGGGGAGAGCGGTCCAGGTTTGACCTTATGATCTCGTGGGTCTTCTCATTGGTATGGACGAGATAGCAAGGAACCTGCAGCCGCCAATCGGTATCTTTGGGCCGCGGGTAGATAGGGTTCGGCTCCCCACGAACTAAAGGCTCCGGGGGGAATATCCCAGCCTCAGGATAGGAGAAACTGAAATAAAGCGGAGCCTCGCTCCCCATCTGCACCTCCGTCTTGGAGAAGTCGATGGTCCGAGCGTCGATGCGGGGCGGGGTCCCGGTTTTGAGCCGTCCCAAGGTGAAGCCCAACTCAGCGAGGGAGTTGGAGAGGCCAACCGCTGGGCTCTCCCCGGCCCTTCCACCGGGTCGAGTCTGAAGACCGGTGATCAGCCTTCCGTTAAGGAAGGTGCCAGTGGTGAGGACTACCGCCTGGCTAAAATACCGCCAGCCGATGCTCGTCTCCACCCCTATCGCCCTCTCCCCCTTCACCAGGATCCGCTCTACAGTGGCCTGTTTCAAATCGAGGTGGGGGGTGCTCTCCAGGGTATGCTTCATGGTCAGGGAGTAGAGCCTCTTGTCGGCTTGAGCCCTAAGAGCCTGAACCGCTGGCCCCTTGCTGATGTTGAGCAGCCTTATCTGGATGAGGGTGCGGTCGATATTTCGGGCCATCTCTCCACCTAGGGCCGCTATCTCCCGAACCAGGTGTCCCTTGGCTGGCCCTCCTATGCTGGGGTTACAAGGCATCTGGGCCAAAAGATCCAGGTTCGTGGTGAGAAGGAGTGTGCGACACCCCATCCGTGCCGCCGCCAAGGCGGCTTCGCATCCCGCGTGGCCGGCCCCTACTACGACAACTTCATACCGAGAATCGCTGGCTTTCTCCAAATCAGCCCCTTAATATCAGTATATTCCACTCCGCCTAGCCGCGCAACGTCCTTGACAAGGAGAATCAACTGTTGTATAGTGGCTTTCGCTCCTCTCCGAAGGGAATAATTTTACCTTCGGAGATGATTATGGTATAATTAGAGTAAGTTAGTCCTAAATTGTCGTCTTGAGATCGCTTTCCTTTGCCCTAGTAAAAGGTGTAGAATCTAGAAGAGAAGGCGAAGGCTGATGAGGGTCGGGCTTTCGATCAGGGAAACGAGGGGCGAGTTCGTAAAGAGAGTGGAAGAGATCAGCGGACAGGAGATCTTGGCCTGCAATCAATG
>JBHIDN010000115.1:0-5479 GCA_046760125.1 Anaerolineae bacterium | reverse complement strand
ATGATGGCTCCCGCTTAGTGCTCGATGTAGTCGGCGTACTCTCCCTTGAGGTATCGATACCGGTCCTCTTTAGAATCTCCTCTAACCTCTCCGTCGTCTTTCCCCTCCCGAGCCCACCGCTCAAGAATAGCCTGTATGTACCGCCAGTTTCGAGCGTTTCGCTCCACCGCTATCTTAAAGGCCTCCTCTATCCAAGCAGGGGGGTAGGTTCTCTCCGCCTCCCGCAACTCTTCAGCGATCAGGGGTTGCAGGAGACCGATGTTCTGCTCATAGAGGGCGAAGATGTTAGGTCGTTCCACCTCCACCCCTCCCCCTGGTCTCGTCCCTCGGGATCCCTGTGGGAAAGGCATCTCCTCCAGCCTCAACTCCCCCCGCTCTATTCTCTCTACAGCCTGGCGGGAGGGGGGGTCATTCAAGAAATACCAACTCTCTTGGCTACCACCCCCCTCGGGATCCTTTACGGAAACCCGTAAGAGGGTCCCACGGGCCACAGCCCTCTCCAACCCCTCGTCGAGGAGATCCTCCGGGCGCCGGCCCGCCACCTCTCCCTTCCCTACGGGATCCTTTACGGACAACCCAGCCAGGAGCAAGGGGTCTTCCCTCAGTTCCTGGAGGCTAGCATACCTAAGACCACCCTTCTTGCCGTGGAGGAGCCAGAAGAGGTGGAGGGTAACCTTTAATTCCGGCAGATTATCGATGCGGGGCATGAGTTGGCTAAAGAAGAGATCGGGGAGGGGAGTAAAGCGCATATTTCCTTCGGGGAAACCAGCAAACCCTTTCATCACCTATCCGCCATGAACTCTAGACCGTCTCCCGGGACGGCTCGATGACCATCTCAGGTCGTGCAGGGTTTACGAACCTTGCCCATTCTTTCTGAAAGAGGAGTTGGAACTGGCCAGTGGGACCGTTACGGTGCTTGGCCACGATTACATCCGCTAGGCTCGCCTCCTCGGAATCCTCCTCGAGCACTTCCCGGTAGATGAAGATAACCACGTCCGCATCCTGTTCGATGGAGCCCGACTCTCTAAGGTCGGAGAGGATGGGGCGCTTATCCGCCCTGAGTTCGACGGCCCGCGAGAGTTGCGAGACGGCCACTAAGGGAACCCTCAACTCGCGGGCTAGGGATTTGAGTTGGCGGGAGATATATGAGACCTCCTGCACGCGGTTCTCGGCTCTAATCCCGGCTCTCATCAACTGCATGTAGTCGACGATGACCAGATCCACCCCGTACTCGGCGTGCAGCCGCCGGGCCTTAGCCCTCACCTCCATGGGGGTTATGGCAGGAGTGTCATCGATGAAGAGGGACATCTCTGATAACTCACCCATAACGTCGACTATCCTCTTTAACTCTTCCTCCTCGAACTCCCCGATCCGAAGCCTCTGGGACTCGATCTCCGCTCCAGCAGAGACGAGACGCTGCACCACCTGCTCCCCAGGCATCTCCAGGCTGAAGAGGGCGACGCTGGCCTTCTGCCTCCGAGCGATCGTCTCGGCCATAGTTAAAACTAGGCTGGTCTTCCCCATGCCCGGTCGACCGGCTACGATGATGAGGTCCGCTGGTTGTAACCCGCCCAGAAGTTTGTCCAGATCGTAGAAGCCGGTGGGGAGGCCGATAGTCTCCCCCCGATGCTGGTAGAGGTATTCGATCCGGTCGTAATACCTATCCAGCACCTGCTGGATAGGAGCCAGATCCCGCTCCACCCGTCGTTGGGCCACGCTGAAGATGATCTGCTCCGCCCGGTCGATGATCTGATCCACCTCATCGGCCTCCTCGTAGGCGATACCCGCTATCTCCCCTGCCGCCCCGATGAGACGCCGGAGTACCGCCGCCCGCTCCACGATCCGCCCATAGTCCTCCACATAGACCGGCGTGGGCACCGCATTGATGAGGGTGGTGAGGTAACTGGGCCCTCCAACCTCATCTAATTGCCCTCGCCGCTCCAGTTCATCGCAGAGGGTGATCAGATCCGCGGGCTGACGTCGTTCGTGCAGATCCAGTATCGCTTTATAGATGAGGCTATGGGATTGGCGGTAGAAATCTTCGGGGTGCAGAAAAGCGGAGACCTTAAGCACCGCGTCACGGTCGATAAGGAGGCTGCCTAATACCGACTGTTCGGCCTCGATGTTCTGGGGGGGTAGCCTTACTGTGGCCATGCTCACCCCTCATCGAGATCATCGAGATCGAGGCTATCTACGAAATCGCGGAAGGGGGCTAGTTTCTCCTCTTCTTCCGCGGTGAGGCTTTCCTTCTCCTCGCTGGGCATGATACCCGCCCTCTCCATCACTGATTCAGCCACGTAGATGGGCGCTTTCGCCCGGACAGCAAGGGCGATGGCATCGCTGGGGCGGGAGTCGATCTCTATGCGCTGGCCATTGAACTCGAGGACGATTTGGGCGTAGAAGGTATCATCTCTCAAATCGTTGACCAAGATGTGGGAGACGGAAGCCTCTACCCCATCGATGAGGGACTTGAGAAGGTCATGAGTTAAGGGGCGTGACATCTCTATAGATTGCATACCTATGGTGATAGCGTCGGCTTCAAAGGGGCCGATCCAGATGGGGAGGTACCGCTCCATGTTCTCCTCTTTGAGGAGTACAACACGGTGGTTGGAGATGAGGCTAACCTTTATACTGTCCACCATCACTCTGATCATTTCGTCCCTCCCGCCTCTTAAGGCCTCGCCAACGGGTTCTTCCTTTTCGATTATACCACAAGAGGAGAGAGCATACAAATAAAGCGGCCTCCTAAAAGGAGAAGGAAAGCAAATTTTAAGGTCTCTTTACAGATGACAAGAGAAAGAAAAGATGGTATAATGCACCACACCTTAACTACCATAGGAGAGGCGATGCAAGTCGACTTGGGACCTATCTTCATAGTGAGCGGCTTCATTTTGGGGTTCTACTTTTTGGCCTTTCTTCTAAGCCTGGTCATCTGGACCTTCCGAGATATCCGCTCTCGATCGCGGGATATATTCGTCCAACTCCTGGCCACCCTTCTAGTCCTGGTCTTCAACCTCCCAGGGCTTCTGCTCTACTTCATCCTCCGCCCTCAAGAGACCCTAGCCGAGGCTTATCAACGGTCGCTGGAGGAGGAGGCCCTGCTCCAAGATATCGAAGAGCGAGACTCTTGCCCGGCCTGCAAACGTCCCATCGAGCTCGACTACCTCTTCTGTCCCCACTGCCACACCCAACTGAAAAAGGGCTGCCCCAACTGCGGCCGCCTCCTTCATCTCGCCTGGGACCTCTGTCCCTATTGTGGGGTTAGGGAGCCAGCGCTGGCTTCGGAAGAGAGGCAACCCTCTCCAGAATAGCCTTAGCAGAAAGGCCAAAGTCTGGATAGGCAACTTTATGCCTCTCTCTAAAACCCATATCCCTCAATGGCTTCTTACCGAGTTATGAGCCAGGCGAGACCTCCCACTAGGGCAGTGATAGCCAAGCCATAGCCGATGGTCTTCCTCAAAACGAGCCCCTCTCGCCCCTCCAGGCCGGCGGTGCTGCAACCGACGATGATCTTGGCCGGGGCCAGCATGCTCCCCAACGAGCCCCCCGTGGTCTGAGCGCCCAGGATGACGAGGGTAGCCACCCCGATCAGCTCAGCGGTGCTCTTCTGCAGGGGGGCAAAGACCACGTTAGAGTTGGTGTTGCTCCCCGTCATGAAGGCTCCCAGGAGCCCTATGAAAGGGGAGAGAAAGGGGAAGGCGTGGCCCACTAGGCGACTTAGGCCCTGGGCCAAGGTGATAGTCATACCGGTATGGTCCATGATCATAGCCATCCCCACCATAGAGGCTATCCCCACACTGGAAGGGATGGCGGCACGTGCGGTCTGGGAAAGGATGGCAAAGCCGGCTCCCTTTCTGTAGAAGCCTGCCCGCCGATATATGAAGTAGGCCAGGATGGAAGCGTAGGCCAAAAGGGCCCCGGCGTGGCCGAAGAGACTGATCTTCCTCCCCACCCCAGCCTCGGTCACCCAACCGAGGGTGGTTTCAACCTGAGGGAAGTGAACGGCGATCACTACACTATTGAGGAGGCGATGTAACGGCGGCCAAAGTTCGGCGGCGGTCACGATGACGATGAGAAGGAGATAGGCCGAGACCGCCACCCCCAGCCCCATCTTAGAAGCCCCCAGAGGGGTTGGCTTTTGCCCTCGATAGGGAGCGAGGCGGGTCACCCCAAAAGCGGCTACCAATCCAGCCATCCCCGCTGCGAAGCCGGCCAGGTTCCAGAGACCACGGGTGGCCAGTAAGTACTGCACCGAGGCCATAACCGATCCGATGAGCAAAAGGGCAGGCAAAGAATGGCGAAGAGCCCGTCCCCCCTGGCAAGCGTGCACAGAGGAGAGACCACAGCCGAAACAGGCTAGCCCCAGGAAGAGAGCGGACCAAGGGGCTAACTCCAGGCCAGGGAGGCCAGTAGCGGCGATGAGGGCGTTGAAAGAGGAGGCTATGTCACCGAAGGTGACGGACCAAGAGTGGCCGATAGCCGGAGCCACTACCGCTACCACCGGCTCAAAGCCCAGCCCCATGAGAAGGGGCGCTACTACCGCTATAGGCACTCCGAAGCCGGCTACCCCTTGAAGGAAGGCACTGAAGACCCAGCCCAGGATCAAAAGTTGTAGGGTCTTATCCCCTGTGAGGCGAGAGATCCCCTCGCTGATCACGTCGATGGCTCCCGCTTCGTTCACCACATTGTAGAGAAGAAGGGCCATCCAAATGATATAGAGCACGAAGAGGCTAAGAAGCACCCCCCTTAATTGGGAATAGGCTAACAGTTCCGGGGTCGCTCCGAAGAAAAGAAACCCCACGATGAAAGCGGTGAGCCAGCCCGCAGGACCAGCCCTGACAGCCCCCCACCTCAACCCTACCATGAGGAAGAGGATCACGCCAATGGGAGAGGAGGCCAGGAGCCCACCGGTCAGGTTGAGAGGCAGGTTTTCCATGTCCAACCCTTCTCTAGGATCGCAGATGGCACCTTGACGCGCTCAGTCTACTACATCCCAAAAGAATTGCCAATGCCTATCTCAAACGGGTATGAGAGCGGCTTTTGCTTCTTGTATCTTAGGGTGATACACTTTTGACTGAGGGGGGTCAGATATTGAGAGGGGGTGAGTAGTTGCAAACGCTGAGCCTGCAACGGGGAGTGATATATGGCCCCGTCGATTCGCGAAGATTAGGCCGTTCATTAGGTATCAATATTTTACCCACCGGTTATAAATTGTGTGCCTTTGACTGCATCTACTGCCAGTATGGGCACACCAAGGTTTTAACGGCGATGGCAGAAGAGGGGGCCTTCCCCACCGTTGAGGTGGTGCTGCATAGGGTAGAGGAAGCGTTACGTCAAGTGCCAGATTTGAACTATGCGACCTTTTCCGGAAACGGTGAGCCTACCCTCCATCCCCATTTCGATGAACTGGTAGAGGGGGTAATTAATCTGCGGGACAAACTTCGCCCTGAGGTGAAGACCGCTATCCTCTCCAACTCGG
>JBHIDN010000114.1:0-5481 GCA_046760125.1 Anaerolineae bacterium | reverse complement strand
TCCTGGATCGCTTTCTCCCCCTTTGGATATTCCTGGCTATGGCCATCGGGGTGGTGGCGGGATATATCTTTCCAGGCATCGCTGAGGTCTTCGACACCTTGCGCATCGATACCGTCTCTTTACCCATCGCTATAGGGCTCTTGTGGATGATGTACCCCGTCTTGGCCAAGGTGAAATACGAGGAACTCTCTAAGGTGGCCACCGCCTGGAAGATGTTCGGGGTATCGGCGATTCAGAACTGGGTCATCGGCCCGGCGATCATGTTCGCTTTAGCCTGGGTCTTCCTGCCCGACCTGCCCGAATATCGGGAGGGGCTGATCATCGTGGGCTTGGCTCGCTGCATCGCCATGGTCCTCATCTGGAACATGCTAGCCGGCGGCGATAACGAGTACTGCGCCGTCTTGGTGGCTCTGAACTCCGTATTTCAGGTCCTCTTCTACTCGGTGCTGGCCTACTTTTACATCACTATAGCCTCCTCGTGGATCGCTGGCCCTGAGGCGGCCGCCGTAGTTCATATCTCCGTGATGGACATCGCTCGCAGCGTCTTCATCTTTCTGGGTATCCCCTTGATCGCAGGGATCATAACCCGCTTCACCTTGATAGGGCGCAAAGGCAAAGAGTGGTACGAGACCAAATTCGTGCCCAAACTGAGCCCCACAGCCATTGTAGGGTTGCTTTTCACCATCATCATTATGTTCTCCATGAAGGGGGAATATATCTTGACCCTGCCCGGGGATGTTTTGCGCATCGCCATCCCCCTGGTGGCCTACTTCCTCTTGATGTTCGTGGTTTCTTACCTCATCTCCTGGGCGCTCAAGTTCGTCTATCCGCAGACGGTCACCCTCTCCTTCACCGCGGCCAGCAACAACTTCGAGTTGGCCATCGCCGTTGCTGTGGGCGTCTACGGCATCAATTCAGGGCAAGCCCTAGCAACTGTCGTGGGCCCTCTCATCGAGGTGCCGGTGTTGATAAGCCTAGTGTATGTATCGCTCTGGGCCAGGAGGTTCTTCTTTAACGCCGATGGCACAGCAAAGCGGGTCCTAGCCAGGCTCTCGTCTGCTGCGTGAAGGAGGACGAAGCGTGAATCCCAGGACGAGGAAAGCATCTTCCCCAGGAAAAAAGCCTGTCCACCTGGGCAGGCTTCCTCCTTCCCAGAAGGATCGTGAGGCTCATTCTCCTTTTTCGGTCAACTCCTGCCAGCCCGCTCTTATGCTCTCCACTAGCCCGCTCTCCACAGCCCTCTTGGCTTGCCCCATGGCACTGACCACAGCCGGCGCTTTGGAACGGCCATGGCCGATCACCACCACGCCGTTCACCCCCAAAAGGGGCATCCCGCCGATCCTCGCATAGTGGTATCTCTTCCGCATCTCTGCTAGGGTGGGGCGGAGGGCGGAATCGAGGATCCTCGAGGGCAGTATCGAGGCCAGTTCTTCTTCTACCACGGTCAGTAGCCTGCTGGTGAGCCCCTCCGTCAGTTTCAAGACCACGTTCCCCACCAGCCCATCGGTGACCACCACGTTGGCCCGCCCCAGGGGGATATCCATCCCCTCTATATTCCCGATGAAGTTTAGTCCACTCTTCGCCAAGAGGAGGAAAGCCTCTATGATCACCCTGTCGCCTTTGCCCTCTTCCGCCCCGTTGCTGAGGAGCGCCACGGTGGGGTTTTTGATCCCCATCATCCTCTCCGCATAGAGGCTGCCCATGAGGGCGAACTGCAAAAGATGGTCCGGCTTGCAATCGACGTTAGCCCCACCGTCTAAGATGAAAGTCTTATCCTGGATCCCCAGATAAGGGGTCCCTATGGTGGCGCGGAGGATCCCTTCGATGGGGCCCAGGACCCAGAGAGCGGCGATCATAGCCGCCCCGGTATGCCCCATGGTCACCACCGCATCAGCGGCTCCCTCCCGGGCCAATCGAGTGGCCACCACGATGGAGGCCCCCTTCTTGCGGCGGACCGCCTGGGCGGGGCGCTCCTCCATACCGATCACCTGGGGAGCCTCGACCAGGGAGAAAACAACACCTCTCGTCTCCGCCTCCGCCAGTTCCGCCTCGATGGCCTGGGGTTGCCCCACCAGGATCAACTCGACATCGTGTTCCCGCGCTCCCGCGAGAGCCCCTTTTACAATCTCATGGGGGGCGTAATCGCCCCCCATGGCATCCACTGCTATCTTCAACTTCACCCTCCGTAGGCTATCAATCCCAGGAGGCCCGGGCCAAAGTGAACCGCCAAGGCAGGGCCAAAATCTGTGATGATGATCTCGCCATCGTAGTCGAACTCATCCCTCACCTGATCCTGGAAGGCGAAAGCCTTATCGAGGACGTTCCCATGGACGATGGAGAGTCCCTTGATCTTCACGCCAGCCATCTTTTCCTTGACCAACTCGACTACACGGTTCAGCCCCGCTCGCTGGGTGCGCACCTTGTCCACGACTTGCGGCACGCCATCGGCAACGGCCACCACTGGCTTCACCTTTACCTCTGCCTCTATGGCCTCCTTGGCCCCGAAGGTTCGTCCGCTCCTCCTCAGATGCTCTAACTCGGTAACGGTGAAGAAGAGACAGCTATGGGCTTTCACCCTCTCGATGGCCGCGAGGGCCTCCTCCACACTGCCCCCCGCCTCAACCACCTTAATCGCCTCCAAGAGCATGTAACCCATCTGCATGGAAGTGGTCTCCGAATCCACTACGGTGATATGGGCGCCTTTGACCATATCCTTGGCCAATTCAGCGGTGGCGCAGGTTCCACTGGATTTGGCGGTGACATGGATGGAGATGATCCTGTCCACCCCTTCATCGATGAGTTCCTGGTAAGCAGCCACGAAATCGACGGGGGTGGGTTGAGAGGTGGTGGGCATCGGTTCCCCCGCCTCTTTCAGTTGCGCCAGCCTGGCATAGAACTCCTCTGCCGTGAGATCGACACCTTCCTTGTAGGTCCTATCGGCGAAGATGACCTGAATGGGAGTTACCTTGATGCCGTACTTCTCGATCAATTCTGGGGGCATGTTGATGGTGCTATCTGTGACAAAGCCGACCTTACCCATCATGAACCTCCTTTGATAATTCTTTCCCTGACAACTGCCTCTCTTAGTTCTTAGAACACCTGCCATCGTGCAGGGTTGCGCTCTAAACCCCCTCTTCGTACCTATCTTACACCTTCTGTGTTATACTGAAGAAAGGTTTTCCAGGGTTGCCCTATCCAAAATTCAGGACTACAGCGCTTATCTGACCCGTAAGAGGGGGTAAAGAGATTTGCCTAGGTATGCACACATCGTGGGCTGGGGAAAGTATGTCCCAGATAAAGTTCTCACCAACAACGATCTGGCGGAGTTGGTGGATACCTCCGATGAGTGGATCCTGGCCCGCACGGGGATATCGGAGCGGCGGATCGCCGGGCCCAAAGAATCGACCTTCACCATGGCTTTGAGGGCCGCGCAGGAGGCCCTCGAGGTGGCCAATATAGACCCCCGAGCGCTAGATCTCATCATCGTCTCTACCGCCACCCCCGACTACCCCTTCCCCGCCACAGCCTGCCTGGTGCAAGACGCCCTGGGGGCTACACGTGCCGGGGCCTTTGACCTAGAGGCAGGCTGCTCCGGCTTCGTCTATGCTCTGAGTATAGCCAGCCAGATGATCGCTACCGGAGCATACGAACACGTCCTGGTCATCGGGGCTGAAACTCTCTCGCGCGTCCTAGACTGGACGGACCGCGGTACCTGCGTGCTCTTTGGAGACGGAGCAGGGGCCTTACTCCTCCAGGCCAGCGATGCCCCAGGAGGGGTGCTCTCTTTCGTCTTGGGAGCTGATGGATCCGGGGGTCAACTCCTCATCGTCCCCGCCGGCGGGAGTCGTCAGCCGGCGAGCCTGGATACGGTAACCCGTAGGCTCCACTTCGTGCAGATGAGGGGACGAGAGGTCTTTCGTTTCGCCTCCCGCGTCATGAGCAAAGCCGCCCGGGAAGCGATCCGCGCGGCCAAACTGACCACCGATGATATCGACCTCTTCATCCCCCACCAAGCAAATCTACGGATCATCCTCTCCGCAGCCAAGGAACTGGGGCTTCCTATGGAACGGGTCTTCGTTAACGTGGAGAAGTACGGTAATACCTCTGCTGCTTCGATCCCCATCGCCTTCTGCGAGGCGATCGAAGAGGAGCGCTTGAAGCCTGGGGATCATCTGGTTCTGGTGGGCTTTGGCGCTGGACTAACCTGGGCGGCAGCGGTGGTAAAGTGGCGGGTTCCCCTACCCGCACCTCCACCCCCTCGCAGAGGACGTTTCTGGCGTTGGTTGCGCTACCGGTGGGCTAGGCTTAGATCTCTCTTGCGGCGTCTGAGGCGAAGGGTTGCCTCCTGGTGGAGCAGGATCAGGAGAGAGTGGCCCTCTTAGTGGTGAAACCTCCTACTATCGGTATGGCTCTCCCGCACTCGGGACATCTCCCTTTTTGGATTCGGTAGGCGGCCACCCATAGACCGTACCGCTGAATGAGGAGTTCTCCACAGTGGGGACAATAGGTATTCTCGTACCGATGCCCCCGCACATTCCCCAGATAGACGAACCTGAGCCCCTCTTCCTTGCCTATCTCCCAGGCCCTTTCCAGGGTGGCGAGGGGGGTAGGGGGCTGGTGGAACCTGTAAGCCGGGAAATAGCCGCTCAGATGCCAGGGGGTCTCTTCCCCCAACTGGTCACGGATGCGGGCGGCGATGGCTCGTAGCCCCTCCTCATCGTCGTTCACCCCCGGTATCACCAGGGTGGTGACCTCCAGATGTACCCCCCTCCCCTTGGCCAGGCGACAGTTCCTCCAAACCACCTCCACATCGGCTTTGCAGTACCTCCTCACCACCTCCTTTGGACCTTTGAGGTCCACGTTCAGGGCATCGAGGCCGGCCTCTATCAGGAGGTCAAGGGCCTCTTCGGTCATATAGCCATTGGTGACATAGGTGTTGTAGAGACCGCTCTCCTTCGCCAGCGGAAAGAGGTCGAGCGACCACTCCAAAGAGAGGGTGGGTTCGTTGAAACTGACGGAGGTCCCCTGGCAACCTCGACTTATGGCCTCATCCACGAACTCCAGCGGCGACATGTATCTTGTGCCCTTGGGTTCGGCCTTGCTTATATCCCAGTTCTGGCACCAGGGGCAGGCGAAGTTACAACTCCAACTGCCACAGGTTAAGGCCAGGCTGCCGGGGTAGAAGTGAAAGAGGGGCTTCTTCTCGATGGGGTTACATGAGAGGGAGGAGACATCGCCGTAGATGAGGGTGTAGATCACGCCTCCTTCGTTTCGCCTCGTCTTGCACCAGCCCAATTGGCCGTCGCGGAGGGCGCATCTCCGCTCGCAGACGAGACACCTCGTGCGCTCGTTCAACCTCTCTTGGAGCAACCCTTCCCTGAGAAAGGGGCTAGCGTTCACGGAGAAAAGCCTCCTTTCCTTACAGGATCCCGTAGGGAACCCACACAGAAGGGAGTGTTCTTACTGGGATGGTCTCGTGGC
>JBHIDN010000113.1:0-5533 GCA_046760125.1 Anaerolineae bacterium | reverse complement strand
GCCCTGATCCGGTCCGCTATCCAGCGGTCCAGTTCCCTGAACTGCTCGTCTGTGGTGCAGCGGCAGAAGGGGCGGGCCCAATCGTTGCCCCCGGGATAGATATAGGTGCGGTTGACCTTGGCGATGAGCCTTCGCAGTGTCTCTCGTCCCCTTTCCGTGCCCAAAATCCCCAAATCTAGATCTCGGTACTTACCTCTCCTGGTGATCCTCCTTATCCGGCTCTTAAGGCGGTTGAGGGCATAGGGCCTTACGGCGATCTCCTTTCCCCTCACCCGGTAGCCCAAACATTCGAACTCCTCACCCGGTTCGAAGATACATCCTTGAAGGGTCAGGCGGAGATGTTGAGCCCTCTCCCTGAGAGTCTCCTGCGCTTCCTCAGCCTGGGCTCGGCTCTCAGCGAAGATGAAGATATCGTCTGCGTACCTCAGATATTTGAACCGCTCTAAAGCCTCATCGAGGGGCTTCAAATAGAGGTTGGCCAAGAAGGGGGTGAGGATTCCGCCCCGGGGCAGCCCCACCGTTCGAGGGAGGAGTCTCCCTCCTCGGAGCCTAGGGTTATAGAGGTATTTGAGGTAGAGATCCAAGAGTAGCGGTTCGCTACTAAAGAGATCCTCCACTGCTTGAGAGATTGTCCCTAAATCGATGGTATCCAGGAAGGTTCGGAAGTCTCCCTTCACGACCCAGTACTCCTCCCCTTCTCTGATGTATCGGAGGGCTTGGCCAAAGGCGGTATATTGGCTCCTCCCTGGCCGATATGAATAGCACCTTTCGCTGAGAACTCGGTCGAAGCGCCGCCCCACTACCTCGGCTACCGCCTTCTGAACTACGGCATCGGCGAGGCTGGATCGACAGATCACCCTCTCATCCTCCCGACCCTGCTTGGCCTTGGCATACTCAATAAAAGGGGAGAACTCATACTCTCCAGCCAGAAGTAGCCCTTGGATGCGGCGTAGATTGGTCCTCTCCTGGCTGAGGAAACTCTCCATGGTCTCTCCATCAGCCCCAAGCCGGAAGTTATAGCCCCCCTTGAGAGGGTTGTAATAACGTCGCCGATAACCTTCGAGGACGGCCCGCAAGTGATCCAACTTGGCGATGGCTGAGACGAGGCTCTTATTCCTCTCTTTCCAAGCGTTCTTCCATTTATAGTACTCGCCCACTAAGGACTTAAGCCCCAGTTCCTGCAAGGTGTGGGTGGGCAGGAGGCGGTAGTTACCCCTGTTCCATCTCTTGGTGGCGGCGGCCCTGACCCTCTCCCTGATCCAGAAATCGAGTTCTCGAAACTGATCATCGAAGTCGCATTTGGCGAAGTAGCGCACCCAGTTGCGCAGCGGCTGACCTGTGATCTCGCCGTTCACTCTGGCGATGATCTCACGCAGGGTGGCGTGCCCCGCTTCCGTGGCCAGATCGGCGCGTCGGACTCTTTTCCCCCGCTTTCGGCGGGTGGCCCTCCGGATCCGAGCCTTGAATTTAGCCTGGGCCCGGGGCCCTATCTTGATCGCCTCCTTCTCGAACTGGTATCCCAGGTGTACAAAGGAGGCGCCAGGAGGGAGAAGCAGGCTCTTTTCTTGGTTCAAGGAAAGTCCCAGGTTAGCCGTGGTGGTGGCGATGATCCGTCTCACCTCTTGGGCCTCCTCCTCACTTCGGCAGAAGACGATGATGTCATCACAGTAGCGGAGATAGAGATGCCCTTTCATCTTAAGATCGAGGGGGCGAAGATATAGGTTGGAGAGGAAGTTGGCCAGAGTGGTTCCCACCGGCACCCCTCTGGCACGGGGAACGAGACGACCGTTCACCGCTCTGGGAGCCTTCAGGTATCGTCGATAGAGGTTATAGATGGGGGAAGAGGGCAAAAGATCCCGCAGTTGAACCAGAAGCCTCTCTTGCTCTATGTTCTCAAAATAAGAAGAGATATCTTCCTTGACCACCCAGTACTTTCTCTGGCGGTGGCATTCGACGATGCGGTCGATAGCCTGGTTTATGTTGGGCGCACGGCGACCCACTCGGAAGGAGTAACAGTTAGGGGCTAGATATGAGTCGAACTCCGGCTCTACGATGAGGGCCAGGGCCTTCTGAACTATGGTGTCCCGCAGGGTGGCCCGAGAGATGGTCTTCACCTTGCCTCCCCAGGTGAAAATATCCACCTCCATGAAGGGGGAGAATTGATAGGTGTCTGAGAGGAGAGGCCCTCGTATCTCTTGCAGGTTTCCTTCTAACTCCTGTGAGAACCGCTCCAGGGTCTCCCCATCGACGCCCGGTTTGAAACCGTTACGGCGATGCCTTCTTTGTAGATGGCCGACCACCCGAAGGAGGTGGCCCTCATCTGCCACTCTTCGCAGGAGTTCCATGCCTCATATCTTGACTGCTTCAGATGAGAAGACTCTAGAATCGATAGAGGGAAGCGATCGAAGTATACGGGCTTGCTGCCAGCGATGCTGGCACGAAAAGGATCTTGCCGGGGCCGCCCGTGTCCGAGGGCTTGTCCCCTGGCCCCAGTCGTACCAGGACGGGCTGGCATGCAACGGGTCGGGGTCAAGATAGCCCTGGCCCACTACAGCCAGAGCAGGCCCAGGCCCAATCCTCATAGGACACCTGAGGGGATCCTCAGAGCTGGCAGCAAGCCTCAAACCTAGATAAGAGTGTAGTTCAGCCTTGTCCTATTGTCAAGGGCTAGGGGGTCGCTCTTTCCTACAGGATGGTCAGATCATTGGCTGACCATTCGCCGCCAGGCCACGAGAGCCGTTGCTCCTCCCAGGATGAGGAAGGCTCCCAAGAGAGCCCCCTCCAAGAGCCTGAGGGTAGGGAGGAGGGCTGAAAACCTCTCTGATCTCGCCTCTTCTGGAACGGGTGAGGGAAGGGGAGATTCGGCGGCCGCCACCAACTCGGGGGTAGGGGTGGGCTCGGGTGAAGGGAGCGCAGCGCCCAACCTTTCGGCTGGCGGGGTGGCTTCGGCGGCAGGGGTTACGGTCTCTTCCACCTTCTGAGCCTCCATCTGGTCTAAAGCCTCTCTAGCGGGAGATGCAGGCACCTCTATCTCCGCCTCTGGAGCCTCGACGGTAGCCTCTAGGGCCATCGGCGCGGGAGCGGGGACTGCCATCCTAGGAGCCCATAGATATTGAAGGCCCAGGTCTCCTGCCAGTAGGACGATGAGAAGGAGTGCAGCCAAGGCGGTGGCCCCCTTGAGATAAACGTATCCCCAGGCCCACGGCCGCTCCGGCACCACGAGGTGGCTGATGGTGAAGGAACGGGGAGGGGATACGGCGGGCAGTTGCCGCACCAAGTTCACCGTCTGGCGGAGGGTCTCCAGGTCCTGAGTGCAGGCCGAGCACTCGCGGAGGTGTTTCTCCACCAGGGTGGCTTTCTCAACTGAGAGTTCCCCGTCTATATAGGCGGAGAGGAGTTCTTCTACCCTTTCGTGTTCTGAACGCTTGAACCTCTTGAACATCTTCCTACTCAACTATTGTAAAGCCGTTAAGCGCGCCCCTCAATTTTAAGACGGTACCGAGAGGGCAAAAGTTCCCCTTGGGTCAAAAGATAGTCCCGAAGGCTGGCCCGGCCACGGCTGAGACGGGATTTCACCGTCCCTAGGCTGGTACCCATCACCTCCGATATCTCCTGATAACTTAAGCCCTGGATGTCGGAGAGGACTAGGGCAATCCGTTGTTCGGGGGGCAGGGTGGACAGGCCTCGCTGGATTATGCGACCCAGTTCCTGGCGGAGGACGTACTCCTCCGGCTCTTCGTCCTCGGCCCAGGGGGGTGCGGAATCCAGATATGCCGCTTCTAAGGAAGTGGTTGCCTGGCGCTTCTTTCGGCGGAGTTGATCGTAACAGGTGTTGGTGACGATGCGAAGTAGCCAGCCCTTGAAGGAACCGCCACGGAACTTACCGATCGCCTTGTAGGCGGAGAGGAAAGCGTCCTGGGTGGCGTCGTTGGCTGCATCCTCATCGCCCAGGATGCGATAGGCGACGTTATAGATCGCACTCTGATAGAGGCGCACTAGTTGATCGAACGCCTGGGTGTCCCCTTGGCGGGCGGCAGCGATGAGGGCCGCTTCTTCCATCCTCTTCACTTGACTTCTTGGGGCTCTTGTCCTATACTGATAGGCGCATGGGGCCGAAGTGGCGGAACAGGCAGACGCGACGGTCTCAAAAACCGTTGAGGGCAACCTCATGTGGGTTCGAGTCCCACCTTCGGCACCTCTATTATATAGGAGGGCCCCTCTGTTCGCAAAAGGTAGTCGCCAAAACCCGTGGTCCGTCCTTTTCTTGAGATAATGGGTCCCGGACGCAAGTTCGCTTTGGGGATATTGCTCTTCGGCTTGAGTCTGGGGCTAGGGTTGTTTGTGGGCTGGGTGCTCTGGCCGGTCCGGTACTATGATACCGACCCTTCAGACCTCCGTTGGGAGCATAAGGAGGATTACATCGTTTTAGTGAGCGCTTCTTATGCCCTCCATAACGATCTGGCTCAGGCCAGGGCTCGCTTGGAGGAGTTGAGGGAGGAGGATATCGGCTCCGTGGTGGCCGAGCTAGCCAGGCAGTATATGATAAGGGGAGAGGAGCCGGAGGTGACCCGCGACCTGGTGAAGTTGGCGCAGGATCTGGGCGCGAGTGCCTCGCCGGAACTTATCGCTTATGTGGCTACCGCTACCCCCACCCCTACTGAGACGCCCACTCCCACGGCGACCCCCACTTTCACGCCCACACCAACGGAGACGCCCACTGCGACACCCACCGAGACCCGTGCGCCCACTCTCACTCCGACCTCGACGCCTACAACCGCTCCTACACCCACTAGCACCTCCGCTCCGACCTTTACCCCAACCTCTACTTCAATCCCTACCTCCACTCCAACGGCTACTCCAACCGCTACAGAGACACCGACCGAAACCCCTACATCTGAGCCACCTACGGCTACCCCCACCTCCGTTCCCCAGACAGTCACTCGAGTCTACGATGCAGATGGCAACGAGAGGGATATGCAGTGGGCTCAGGCTAAGTATGGGGTCTGGATAGAGAGGGCAGCCTTCGTCCCTGGTGGCTTAGTCTACCGTATCGTGGAGTTGAGGGAGAGAGCAGAAGCCGCGAACATCGACGTGTGGGTGCTAGACGAGGCGAGTAATCCTATCCCCGGGGTCTTGGTGCGGAAGTCCTGGCCGGGGGAGGGTTCGCCTGCTGAGGGCTTGACAAATGCCGAAGGTCGAGTAGGATTCGGCCTCGGACCAGGAGATTACCATGAGGAGGGAGAAAGTGGCGCGGAGACGATCGAACTTGTAGTCGATCTCCCTTCAGACATCGGAAAAGGCTGGGGGATGTTGGGACATACCGAGCACTCAACGTTGAACATAGTCTTTCAGTTGGTGAGGCAGTAGAGTTTCAATCTCAACGACTGACGAAAGGAAGGGGATGATGAGCGAGGAGATCACTTTGATTTCGATTGATGAGGGAGCCTAAGGCGGCAAGGGATGCCATGAGTGATTAGGGGCTTGGGAATCTTTTCGTTTTCCTGCTTTATCCTGGGCTTGACTCTAGGCTTGT
>JBHIDN010000112.1:0-5574 GCA_046760125.1 Anaerolineae bacterium | reverse complement strand
GAGAAGCCGCTTATCCTCCGAGCCTAAATGCTCATAGATATAGTCGGCATTCCCCCGGGGAATGGTTCGATCCCTGGCGCCGTGAATTAGGAGCACCGGAATGGTTATTCGCTCCAGGTTCTCCCTCACCAGACCTTGCAGCTCCATCAGGCTCATAGCGGCTGCCGTTGGTTTCCTTTCGTAGGAAGCCGGTGGCGCGTAGTAGCGCGCCCAGGCCCGGGAGTCCGTCGGGTCACAGCGAGTCTCTCGGTACCAGGGCCTAAGATGCCGCAATATGGGCAGGAAACGTAGTCGCCAATCTTTCAGGTAAACCGGTACGGAGATGGCGATGATGCCGTCCAAGGGATGTCTCAGGCCAAGATAGAGGGCGATGAGCCCTCCCCCCGAGATTCCAGCCACAAAGAGCCTCTTGCAACGCTCCTTCAGCTCTTCGAGCCCCTCAACAGCGGAACCAAACCAATCGCGCCAGGTGGTCATCGCCATCTCCTCTGGGCTCGTTCCGTGCCCCGCCAGAAGGACCCCCAACACCGTCAACCCCCCCTGGGCCAAATAATCGCCCATCCCCCGCATCTCATGGGGAGTGTTGGTAAGACCATGGATCAACAAGCAACCGATATCGCTCCCTTCGAAGAGAAAGGGACCAATATCCTGACCGATCATGATGCTCCCTCAGAGGCTAGATAGCGGTCGAAGAACCCCAAGACCCTCCGACGATACTCCCCTGGTCGAACCTCATCCACTTGGCGATGCCCGGCCTCAGCCACTATCCAGAGTTCCTTAGGCTCGCCGGCCGCCTCATAGAGGCGGCGAACATCCTCCACGGAGATATAGGGGTCCTGTGCCCCGTGGATAAGAAGGAGGGCTCGGGGGGTTATCTTGTCCACCCAGCGTAGGGGGTCGGCCTCTGAGAGGTCGCACCCCAGCCGCCGACCGGCTATCCAAAGCATGAGAGGAACGATCAAGGCTGCTAGAAGCGCGGGAAAGCCCCTTTTTCTGCTCCCAGCCTCCACCACTTTTCTCAATTCGGCGAAGCCGCCATCGGAGATCACGGCCACGATAGGTTCGCTCTGCGCCGCCGTGGCTATCCCCACCCCACCCCCCAAAGAGAACCCCAGCACTCCGAAACGGGAGATCCCTTTCGACTGGAGAAGGTCGATGGCTCCTAGAAGATCCAGTCGCTCATAATAACCGAAGGAACTATACTCCCCCTCGCTGCGGCCATGGCCCCGGAAATCGAAAAGAAACGTATTGTAGCCCGCCTCTCGAAAGAAGGGCGCGTATTTTAAGTCCGGGTCCTTGCTCCCGAAGCGGCCGTGGCAGAAGATGACGGTACCTTTGCTATCCCCAGACCAGTCATCATCGGCGAGCGAAGGAAGGGGCGACCGTTCAGAGGGGATGAACCAGCCATGGAGACGGAGGCCGTCCCGACTGGGAAAGATGACCTCCAAGTAAGGAAGGCCATAATCGCTGGGACTACCCTCTGGGTCTGGCTCCGGAGGGTAGATGAGTTGACTCGCCCCCCGGAAGGCGATGACGCCAAGGAGAGCACAACTGAAGAGTATCGCTGTACCTATGATGATCCAGAACATTTAACTAGACTGCGCACTTCTCTCTGGATGCACCAGGAAAAATATAAGTATAGCACTTACCGCCACGAAGGCCCCGCTGATTAGAAAAGCGAAGGAGCGTCCCCAGGCATCCCATAGCCATCCGAAGATGAAGGGAGCCGGGATGGCGAAGAGGCCCACCCACATGGAGTATGTCCCCAGGGCCTGGGCTCGATGAGCGGGGGGAGCCAAGTCGGCCACCAAAGCCGTCTGGGAGGGCGAAAGCAACCCTTGATAGACTCCATGAGCAGCGAAGAGGAGCCCCACTTGCCAAAAAGTTCGAGCCCAAGCGAAGAGCGCAGTGAGGGCCCCCAATACCAAGAGACCCAAGGCGATGAAAGGCTTGCGCCCCAAGCGATCTGAGAGGCGGCCAGCCACTAACGCCGTGGGCGCGAAGGTGACGTTGATGAACCAGTAGAGGAGCACTACCGCTTCAATCTGGCTGGCCTCCACCCCCAAAACCCGGGCTCCGCTCACCAGCATGAAGTTCTCCGTCACCGCCCAGAGGGAGAAGAGGCAACTGATGACGGTGAAAAGAAAGAGGGCCCGACTCCGAAGGGCGTCGCTCACTAATGAGATCTCTCCTCTCCCCCGTCCTTCTGCCCCGACTAGCCCGGTCTCTCGTAATCGTGTGGAGGTGAGCCAGATGCTCACCAAGGTGGGCAAAGCAGCGAAGAAGAAGATGGCTCGATAGACGCTTTCCAAGGGGAGATAACCTCGAAGCAAAGCGAAAATTCCTAAACCCAAAAGCGGCCCCAGGATCGCTCCCGCGGTGTCCATCGATTTGAGGATCCCAAAGGCTAAACCCCTCTCCCCCTGAGGGACCGATTCGGCCAGGAGCGCCTCCCGGGGAGGGTTGCGCACCCCTCGGCCTATCTCGTAGAGCATCTTGGGGGGTACAAGGTGCCACCAGGAGCGGGCCAACCCCTGCCCCACCCTAGAGAGAGCGAGACAGGTATACCCGCCCCAGATGAAGCCTATCCTCCCCCTGAGGTCCGCTATCCGCCCCGCCAGAGGCCGGAGTAGCAGCCCTGCGAGGAGAGCCAGACTCTCTATGAAACCCAGTACCTTCATATCTGTAATCCCCAGAATCATCACCAGAAAGAGGGGATAGAAAGCGAAGAGCATATCAGAACCGGTATCGTTGAAGAAGGCAGCCAAACTCAAGGGTATCACATTGGGTCGTCGGTGCACCTTCACTCTTGTCATCTCCTGGCCAGATAGAATAAGCCCCCACCCATGGCCGCAGTGAGAACCAGCATGAAGAGAAGGGTTACTAGAGCGCCCATCCCCACTCCCACCAGAGCCAGGGGCTCCTCCAGGCTAGTCAGGGCTAAGGAAGAGAGGGCGATGAGAGCCATGGCTGCGCCGTTCCAGAGGGCATGAACCCCCACGCTGGCTCCGTAGGCTCCCAGCAGCCGCCAGGGTCGCCCCCGAGCAAGGAAGCCGTACCATCCCAGCCCCATGAGCCCGCTAGCCAGAGCATGCATCAGGGTGGCCCCCCAGCGGAAGAGCGTCACTAGCCACCACCCCTCCAGAGCCACCCCTCCGTTGAAGAGCCCTTCCAGAGCCGAAAACCCGGCCCCACAGGTCACTCCCCACAGAAAGGCGTCGCCTCTCTTCTGGAGTCCCAACCCCAAAAGGGGAACCCCCAAAGATTTGATGAACTCCTCCAGAAAGGGCGCGACGATCATAAAGATCACTCCCCCGGCCATGAGAACCGGAGGAGACAGGATCAGGCGAGGGAGGTTGACCGGATCCTCCAACCAGTCAATCCCCGCCCCTCTATCCGGCCTGATGAGGAGAAGAACGGCCCCTATGAGGAAAAGAAGGGTGAAGAGTTCCAGGCCGAAGGCCAAGAGGGGCGAGAGGATCGCTCCGTGGGAGGCCTGCAAAGTGATGGCTCGCCAGGTGGAGTCAGAGGCCACCCGCCGGCCAACGAAGGCCACCACAGCCCCGGCTGGCAAAGCGGAGGCCAATATGTGAAAAGGAGGGAAAAGGAAGGAAGCCAGACGAGGGGAAGAAAAAAGCAAGACGATCTCTCCGCTCACTAAGGCTAAAATGAAACCCAGGGCCATGAGCCGAGCGGGAGGGGGCACAAACCTTCTCGAGGGACGGCCCAGGAGGGCTCCGAGCCCCTGGTAGGTCAGGGCCAAGCCGAAACCGAGCGACAAGACCGCTAGGGATGCCAAGGCTAGGCTCACCTCCAAGAGATCAACACCCCCATAGAGGAAGGGCAAGATGAGATAGGCCCCCAAAAAGCCCAACCCCAAAGGGAGCAAGAATAGCCCAACCAGGGTCACCGCTAGCCTGCCGAACTTATACATCCTTATTGTAAGTAGGGGACGAGGCCAACCCCGTCCCCTACAATATCGACCCTATGCCCCTTCCTCTAGCCTTCCAGGGGCTCGAACCGCCCGGCCAGCCTTTTCATCACCTGGGGCATGGTGGTGTACTCCATCTCGTCCAAGGGGAGGCGATGGGGTTCGAAGGGGCCGTGGCGTCTCAGATAATCGGCGATGATGTTGCAAAGGCGACGCGCCTCGTCGAAACTGGGGTCATCGAACATATCCCGAGGGCCGACGAGAAGCCCATTGGCCAACTGGAAGCCCAAGGCTACCACCCGCGGCGGCCCATCGAAGCGAGAGGGGTTGCTCTCTCGGACAGCCACGGGCATGAGAGGCCCGTGATGGGAGCCGCGCATCCACCCCTCGACGATATAGGGCAGGCAGAAGGGCTCCAGAACCTCGCCCACGGCCGGGAATTGACTCTGGCAGCGCACGACGCATACCGGGTCATCTTTGCCCACGTACCTCCCCGCGATGAGGCTCAACCGTGTAGTGGAAGAGACGGCAGCGATCTCGCCTGTTTCTTTGTGATAGACCGCTTTCACGCTATATCGACCGGGAGCCCCTATGAAGACATAGAGGTCGTAGAGTTCCTCGGGACAATCGAAGAATATCCTCTTGCTCTCTAAGATATCGTGGACCTCGAACCTGAACCCCTCGTGCATATCGGGGGAGATGATCAACCCCGCTGTGTTGTAAGGGTCGGTGAAGATCTTGCTCAGGGGCATGTTCCAAGCCCCGGCGGAGGTCTTATCGGCCATTAAGATCAGTACCGTCTCCGCCTTCCGCTCCTCGAACTCCATCTCCGCCACCCCGGGCCCCATCCCTTTCACCGTGCCCGAAAAGGCATCGGAGAGGAGGTCTTGGCCTGCGCCGTACAGTTTGAGATCCTCGGCTACTGCGCAGCACTCCTCGAAGGTCTCCCAAGCCAGCCGGTGGATCTCCACGCTGTCTGTGCCCTTGCGGTGGGTCATGATCAGTTCCAGGTCATCCCCCACCCGGGTGACGTGGAAATCGACGAGGAGCCCGCCTCTCTTGGCGCTCTCCAACCGCTCCTCCGCCTCTTCCATGAGGGCAGGATGCATACACGAGTGGCCCACATAGCCACCCACATCGGCTTTGATGACGGTCAAAGTGATCTCGTCGCTCATCATCTCCTTCCTTTCCTAAAGATCAGGGCATCAATTGAAAGACCACATCTAGATGCCTATGGTTGGTTCGACCCAACATACCCAAACCCCGAGCGATGTCCGAGGAAACATCGCCCCATATCTCCACCGAATAAGCACCGCCGCCAGGGTTATCAGGATTTATGTATGAACCGATACCCATAGCACAAAGGGAGGCGGAACCATCCTCTTCCGTCTGTTTCACCTCCTCCTCCCCAGCCCAGGAACATCGTACGGTTACCCCTACCAAAGGGGTGCCTGCACTATCCCTAACCCAAACCTTGATAGCAGTAGGCCCTTCGATCTCCCTCAACTCCACAACGCGAAAAATCGAACCATCAGCCCCTGGAGTTCCTTTCTCTATCCAACTACCATAGGTCTGGGCTACCCAGTCCATGTCTCTAGGGTTATCGTTCATATCGTAAACCGCCACTGTAACCGGAAGGGGCG
>JBHIDN010000111.1:0-5582 GCA_046760125.1 Anaerolineae bacterium | reverse complement strand
CGGGGCTGCCCTCTCCCCTGACTACATGGAATCGGTGGCCGCCATAGCCAAGCGAAGCCACCTCTCTTTGCACCTGGACGGCGCTCGTATCTTCAACGCCGCCATCAGCCTAGGGGTGGAGGTCAAAGAACTCACCAGACATGCCGACTCGATCATGTTCTGTCTCTCCAAGGGGTTGGCTGCCCCTGTGGGTTCCTTGGTGGCTGGGGACGAGGCTTTCATTAAGAGGGCCCGGAAGATGCGCAAGATGGTGGGAGGAGGGATGCGCCAGGTGGGCATCTTAGCCGCGGCCGGGATCGTGGCCTTGACGGAGATGGTGGATCGCTTGGCCGAGGATCACTATACTGCCCGCATCCTGGCCAAAGGGTTGGCGGAGATGAGGGGGATAGAGATAGGCCTAGCGCGGGTAGAGACCAATATCGTCATCTTCTCCCTGGTGGCGGAGCATATAACCCCCGGGGAGTTGGTAATGGATCTCCAGGATCGAGGTGTGCGGCTATTGGCCATCGGAGGGGACCGCCTGCGAGCGGTGACCCATTATGGCATAGGGGAAGAGGATATCAAGGTGGCCTTAGAGGCCTTCAGAGAGGTGTTGGGATAGGCAGAGCCCGTCCCCCGGCCCCTGGCCGGTCATCGCCGGGACAGGCTGGCATCAATGCTTCGCACCCTGCGCTTCCCGCAGGGATACTTTACGTACAGCACAGGCGGGCCAGGGCCCCACATAACGTGGGGCTTTCTCTTGTGGCTACCAGCGGCTGGGGGTTTACCGCTTGGCCCTGCCGCTCTCGGCTGTCAGCCTGTCCTCCGGCCCTTGGCCCATACAACCCCGTGCTGTCTCCGGATTTCAAATTCAGGGATTAAGTTGGGAACCTTTTCGCCGGGTGCGGCGAAGAGAGGTGCTAACACAATCGCGAGGTCTCTCTCATGGCGACCAGGAGCCATATCCTTCGTCGTCCTCGCTGGAGGTAAGCCTGGTCTCGTTTTCGCCATCAACCTCTATGGTGAAGAGGTCACCGTTGCCATGGCGGTAGGAGGTGAAAAGGACCCTTTTGCCGTCAGGAGACCAAGAGGGGAGTATGTCTAGCCCTTCGGCGGAAGTGAGCCGCTGCTCTCTCTTGTTTTCGACCTCCACTATATAGATATCCAGGTTGCCCTCTCTTGCACCCACATAGGCGATACGACTTCCATCAGGTGACCAGGCAGGAGAAGAGAGGAGGTAATAGGTTCCCAAAACAGAGAGGCTCTTATCCTGGCTACCATCGGCTTTCACCACCCGCAACTCTAGTTGGCCACTACTCTCCCGCCTTAGGTAAGCGATCTGGTTTCCATCGGGAGACCAGACAGGGAGGGACTCCTTTTCGGGCCCTTCTGTTAACCGCCGCTGAACTTTCCCCTCCGGGTCCATGAGATAGATATCCGACTCCCCTCCTGGGTCTAAGATGTAGGCGATCCACTCTCCATCTGGCGACCAGAGAGGATAGGTGGCATCTCTCACGAGCCTCTCTGCGTCTTCGCCGTCGAGGTGGGCTACGAAGATCGACTGTTCCCCTTTGTAGGTATCCCCCACGTAGATGATCCGTTGGCTGTCAGGAGACCAGGAAGGCAGGGTCGCCGAACGAGCCAGCATCTCCCCTCCTCGGCCGTCGGTTCTGATAATATAGATTTGGAAATCACCACTCTCGTGGGTGACATAGGCGATGCGGCGGCCGTCCGGTGACCAGGTGGGAGGAGAGGCGAAGCCCAAGGTGGGCCCGGTGAAAGAGGCCAGTTTCTTCTTCTGACCATCCATGAGGTAGAGCCCACACCTCTTCCCTTTGCATCGCAGGTAAGCGATCCTTTGGGGCCTATCTAGGGTAAGGAAGCCTTTGCTCAGAGCCAGGAATAAGCCTACCCCCGCTATCGCCAGGAGGATGAGGAGAACCGATCTGTGACGCATGCTAATCCCAACTGAACTTACGCCGGAAGGGAGGGATGCTACGCACCGCCTCGATGGTCAGGGTATGGTCGCCAGCGAAACTATCGAACCAGGCGCTGTCCTCCATCTTGTCCGAGAGGAGCCAAGGACAGAAGGCGAAGAGATAATCGGGGAGGGGCTGGCCGTTGGAGAGCAGCCCTGTTCGGAACCAATCGAAAAGTTCTCTATGGTACTGGGCGTGGAGTTGGTCGTCCACCTTCGGATAGTGGGAGTCGTCGGTGGCCCCATATTTCCATCCCCCCTCCCCGGCGATCATGGGGGGAACGAAACCTATCTCTTGCTCGAAGACGTTGGCGAAGCAGAGGAACCCTAAAACAGAGTTGCAATCCCCCGTGTAGTCAGGGGGGTGGTTCAAGCCGTAAGGGTGGGGGACGAAGAACATGCGACCGAAGATCGCCTCCCCGCCGCGAGCCTTCATCTCCTCTAGGGCGGCCACCAGCCATCTCTCGTCCACGAACTGGAGCCCCACGTACCCTTCGGCGTTGTAGACCCTGGCAGCGGCGCGAAGGAGGTTCTGGAGGAAGCGCTCTTGGTCGATCTCCCGCTCATCCCATTCCGCTGGCAGGCTGGGTTCGTTGTAGAGTTGCATGTAGGGGGGCATCCCTACCTCTTGCAAGATCTGCACATCACGACCCAGGTCGAATAGGGGCTCGTAGGGACGGGCCATTCTCCGCCAGACCACGGTGATCCCCGCATCTCGAAACTTTATCGCTGCCTTCCTCAGTTGAATCTCGTCCCCATATATCACCAAGGCCCACTTCATTCGCATCGAGACCATGCGCGCGATCTGGCGATCTAACTCCTCCTCGGAATAGTAAGCCTTAGCCAGAAAGTGTATGCCTAGCCCGTTGTCATCGGCGGGCCGGGGCCAATCCGGGAGGGCTATGGGCGGAAGTTCCACAAGTTCTAGCCTCCAAGGGGTTGGTGTGGGCTCCAGAGTGGTCGTTCCCTCCAGGGTAGGTGTGGACAGGGGCGTCGCTGTAGTGGGGGGCTCAGGGGATGGCGGGGGAGAGGCCAGAGGCGTGTGTTGGGCCACAACTGTGGGCGAAGGCGGAAGGGCCGTCGGTTCCGCGGGGGCCTCTTCTCCCCATTTTGAAATGACCAAAGCCAACGTCGTGCCCACCAAAAGAAGGGCGAGCAAGACAACAAAAAGAAGAGAGCGCTTTGAAGACATCCTACCTCCTTCAAAGAGGGTATCATCTCTCTGGAGGGGTGTCAATTTTTCATTGACGACCTCGAGGGGAGGTGTTAGAATGCTCGGCGTCAGGAAGAGATGATTAAACGGGGCTTTCTTTTGGCTTTTGTCCTCTTCTCCTTTTGGAGGTCATACCCTACGCCTGAGCAACCCGCCGTTTTTGACTCTTCAAAGGTATACGGCCTGGGCGTCCTGGAACGACAGGAGGTGTTGGTTCTCCATTTGAGGGGCACACTCTACGAGATGGGGTATCAGCAAGGGGTGCTCCTCCGGCAGGAGATCCGAGGGCGGGTAGCGAGCCTCTATGGGGAGTTGACTTTAGACCCGCTTCCCCTTCTTCTCCAGGAGGCGCGGCTTCTCGAGATCCCAGACGAGTTCAGGGAAGAGATGTTAGGTCTGGCCCAGGGCGCGGGGGTCTCCTACACCGATATTCTACTTCTCAACAGTTGGCCCCAGTTGGTGGCTCGGCCTCGCTCCGATGAAGCCCTGAACGAAATTCTCACCACCTTTGAGCCCTGGTTTCCTCCCCATATCGAGGTGCGGAGCCCATTTTTGACTCCTAATGAGCCCGGCGCAAGCTGGGTCTCGCTCTCCCCCGGCGCGACGTTTGCCCTCTTCGGAGAGGCGAGTAAAAGCGGTAACCTCTTGCATGGTGTGGAGGGAGATATGGCGCTAGAGCGCATCCTTCTCATCCTCTACGAGCCGGAGGTGGGCAACGCCTTCGTGAGCCTCTCGGGGCCCGGCATGGTGGGGGTCAACATGGGGCTCAACGAGGAGAGGATATCGGTGGCTTACCTAGATGTCCCCTCCTTAGACTCCTCCTTGCGGGGGGTGCCTTTACCCTTCACCCTGCGCCGAGTGCTTCAGTATTCGGGCGACCTCCCCCAGGCGCTGAGGATCATTGCCAGCGCCCCGCGTACCGGGGGAGCCAACGTGGTGATCGGCGATGGGAAACCGGCTAGCGCGGCGGTCTTGGAACTCTCAGCCCACCGGCATGCGCTGTTCGAGGCCCAGGACGGCTACGTGGTGCGCACCAGCCGCTTCTCGGACTCCTCTCTCCTTGCTTTCCAGGGGGAAAGAGATAGTAGGGCCAGTGAGGAGCGATATTCCCTCTGGGAAGAGATGATCCGGAGACGGTATGGCCTCTTCGATCTGGAGAAGGTGCTCTTTCTCCTATCCCACCAGTGCGAGACGGGTGGGGACAGGTGTTACCCCAAGAAGGCGGGAGATGAGGAGATGATGTTAGGAGCGGTGATGGCCGCCAGCGACTTGGAGTTATGGGTCGTCTCCCTCGATCCTGGTGGGGCGATACGGAAGTGGGGTTTCAATCTCCGGGAGGAGTTGGAGCGTTAAGGTTGCCTTGCATCGACCAAGGGCCAGCCCAGGTGATCTGAACCGGGGCTAGTTTGCCTCTCCAGTCGTTATCGTCCTGGAAGAAGACCAGTTTGTTGGTCCGGGTGCGGCCTTTCCACTTTCCCTTTCGCCTCTCCTCTACCAGTATCTCTAAGGTCTCCCCCAAGAGCGCCTGGTTTATCTCTTCCGCGATATGGGCTTGTAGTTCCTCAAGGGCTCGGCGACGCCTCTCCTTCTCCTCAGGGGGTACGTCATCGGGGAGCCTAGCGGCAGGGGTGCCTGGCCGGGGCGAGTAGGCCGCCACGTGGACTACATCGAACCTCTCTTCCTCCAAGAGCCTGTATGTGCCTCTGAACTCTTCTTCCGTCTCCCCCGGGAAGCCCACGATGACATCGGTGGCCAGGGAGACACCGGGGATCCGTGCTCGGATCTTGGCTAGAAGCCTCCGGTATTGGGAGACGGTGTATCTTCTCCCCATCCGTTTGAGAACCCGATCATCCCCCGCCTGAACTGGCAACTCGATATGCTCACAGACTTTGGGGAGGGAGGCCACGGCCTCGACGAGGCGGTCGCTCATGAAGTTGGGGTGGGAGGTGAGGAAGCGGATCCGCCAGAGCCCCTCGACCTCGTGTGCCTCGCCCAGTAGATCGGCGAGGGTTGGCTGGCCGGGGAGGTCGTGGCCGTAGGAGTCAACGATCTGTCCCACCAGCGTCACCTCTCGCACGCCCCGCTCTACCAAACAGCGCACCTCCTCTATGATTTCCTCCATGGGCCTGCTTCGCTCTCTCCCCCGGCGGAGACGGACGATACAGTAGGTGCAATACTGGTCGCAACCGGTCACCACGGGGACAGGATAGGTGAAGGGGACGGGCTCTCTTGCCTCCTCCAGGAACTCAACCAGCCCTTGCACCTCTGAGGGGGGGAGCCAGAGGTCCACGTAGGGGAAGCGCTTCTCTAGGTCTCGGCGGGTCTCGGGGGCCACTAGACAGCCCATTACAGCCAGGGTGACCTCGGGGTTTCGCTCTTTGAGGGGCTTGAGGCTGCTCAGGCGGCCGTATA